>QNES01000313.1 GCA_003645255.1 Gammaproteobacteria bacterium | reverse complement strand
ACACCCATTGATGTTCTTCTTTTGACAACTGAGGCGCGGTTTTTTTGAGCAAAGTGCCCACTTCAGATTCCGTAAATCCCATCATTTCATGGAAATAAAAATGAGTCGTCAAATTAGCGGCAATATTAAAACCACTGGTTAAACTGTCCAAAGTAATCGGAGTCACCCCGGTAGCAAAGAAACGATTAACAATCCCACGCCCGGTGGCTTCTTTAATAGCTTCATAAAACTTACGAACAAAACCATTACGGCTGACAAACTCCGAAAAATGATCCAGGTTAAACGCCATAATTTCATTGGCGAAGTGATCGTATTCATCAATCAAGACATAAATATTCGGTTCATGGTAGCACTCAAACAATTTCACCAACACTCTTTCGGGTGATTTTTGACTAAGTATTTGTTTTTTTATCACTTTTTGACAAAGTCGTATAGGTATTCAAAAACCGATGAACCCCACTCACCACATTCCCTAAAAAGCCCTCAAAAGTACTCTCTCTAGTCGTGGTATCAATCCGACTAAATTCCAAGTACAAAATCGCATAGTTATTCGCTTTTGGCGTGGGATGTTCACCAATATAATAGTTGCCAAATAATTGAGCAAACTGCTCGGTGAACTCCAAACCATAGTAGTGCCAAAGCATGGAAACAAACAAGCTTTTACCAAAACGCCGTGGGCGTAAAAAATATAAGGTTCGTTGGCTTGTTCTAGCTTTTCAATATAAGCCGTACGATCAACGTAATAATAATTCTTGTTCACCAGTTGGCTAAAATTGCTAATACCATAAGGTAATCTTATTGACATAATTTGTATTCGTTATGTTTGGAGTCCAAAGATTGGTGGGTTTTAATCTACCCACCCTACATTATACGACTAAAAGCACTTTCAAATTGAACGATTTTTGCGTTCAATGATTACCTTAAATTGATTCCCTTCTAAATCATTCACCAAATCAATCTTTTTCCAAGCTTTATAGGCACGACGAACACCCGTTCCTAAGCCTCGGTAGGGAAGCAAATGACTAGCATGAGAGACTAATATCGGATTACGCATATTAGAAATCCCATGCTGAATGTTCTCTATAGTCAAATTATTGGGCAAATGTCCCGGGCTGATAATTTCGATGCGATTATCAAACACGAAAACTTTGATAGGAGCCGAAATAAAATAATCGCGGTGCATCAGCGCATTGACGACCATTTCTTCAATGACTACTTTGGGAATTTCTAGTTTTCCCAATGAATTGACATTTTGCCCTTGCTGGAGCCGATGTAGGTTTCGGGTAATAAAAGCGAACGTTTGCTCAAATACCGTTCTCAGATTGCCTGTTATATCCTGACTATCAATATAATATTCAACATCAATCTCATTACCTGGCCAAACGGCAGCTTTAACCATAAGCGCAGGTTTATAAACTTGTGGTCTTCTTCCGAACAATAATAATCCGGTCAAATTGAACTGTCCATGATGAAAAAGATTAAGGTTTTCAAGTAGTTGCGCTAACGGCAGTCCGGCTTCTTCTAATGTTTCCTCATAACGGTTTTCATAATAATCCTGAAAGAGAAACTTATTTAAATCAGTGATTGAACTATTGTACACCGGTATCTCATCAGCATAGATGAGTCCTTCAGATTGAAACATGCGTTGCAATTCTTCTCTGGCAGTCACCTTTCGTTTATCAGCACCACTTTTAACCCAGATAGCACCTTGATTATCCATATAAGGTTTACTGATACCACTAAGTACATCAATGATTATAACCAGCCCCTCATCAAAACGAATATTTTCTGTATTTGGATTAATAGGAGGATGTACAGATTGAGAAGCCACGTTAGATATTAACTGATTTAAACGTCCAATATCCACTAGTTCCAAGCCCGCAATTGAGCCATTATCATTGACACCTATAAAAATACTGCCACCACTCGAATTGGAAAATGCGACCATTTCTGCGGCTAATTGATTGGGGCTTTTGCAATCAGCTTTAAATTGAATACGGCTATTTTCACCACACGCAATAATGTCAAGACATTTTTTTTCATCCATTATGCTGTTCTGTTCTGGTTAATAAGATAATTACGCAGATTTGTTCCAAACCACGGGCGTTTGTAAGGGGCAGCTCTGCGTATCTGCCCTTACAATCAGGGCGAACACTAAAGGGTAGCCCCTACAGTTAAAGCTCCTCAATCACCTCCGCCTTCTCACCGACAAACACAATCGCCCAACTTTTCAAATTCTCCAACTGTTGGATTTCAGGAAACTGCTTATACCGTTTGATTTGATTAATCGCTTCTTTTCGCTTCTCGTTCAGTCGGGTACGCTGCTTTTTGTGCAAATACTTTAACTCCAATAAAAATTGATAATTGGGAGCATAAGGTTGGCGGTATAAAAACAGAATATCGGGATATTTCTGTTCCAGTTCGGGTTCACTTTTAATGAAATACAAATTAGACAAACTGGCAAAGCCAACAAATAATGCCTTGATGTATTTTTCATCAAAAAAGATGAAATCACGGTT
>QNES01000312.1 GCA_003645255.1 Gammaproteobacteria bacterium | reverse complement strand
GCAACCCAGTTGCCGGTGTCACAGTACAAATCGGCGATAAAACTGCCCTCACCAATGCTGCTGGTAATTGGGAAATCACCGATCTTGCTGAAAGCAACTATACCGTTACCGCCAGCAAAGATGGCTATATATTTGGTTCAAAAGACTTTGCAGTCGGAAATGACCAAAATGCCTCGATAAGCTTTAAAGCAGAATCCGTGCTAGATGTCAAGGTTATCTCCGATCCACGTATCGCCCAACAAGGTGAAAATATCACCTATACTATAACTGTCACTAACAATGACAGTGAAATAGCAACGGGCGTTGTATTAAGCGATACCTTGCCAACCGATGCCAACTTAGTATCTATTGAAGCACTTGATGGTGGGAATTGTTCGGCTGAAACGGTCAGTTGTACCTTGCCAGACTTAACGCCCGGCGCGACAGCAACTATCAAGCTGGTTATCAGCAATACTCAAGCGGATCAATTAGTAAATACCGCGAAAGTGACAGCCAATAACTATCCGGCTGATGTGCAAATAACGAGAACAACGGTAACACCTTATTTCTCCGTATCTCTGAGCGATACCCCCGATCCTGTGACAATGGGTGGTACGTTGCATTATACGGTAGAAGTTGATCTCAGCCAATTCGCGCCGAAAGATGCGACGGGCGTTGAATTAGTTATGCAATTACCGAACGGTATCGAACTGGAAAACGCGACAACCGATCATGGGAATTGCGATACAAGCAAATTACCAACGGTGACTTGTACGATTAATGATCTCAGTGTAGCCAGTGCGGAAGCGATTAGTCATATCACGGTGAACTTAAACGTGACACTGATAGATATGGGATTATTGCTCCTAACTCATGATGCCAAAGTGACATCGACTGATTATCCTGCGCATTCTGTGAAAGAGCGCACCAAAATCTTCATCGGTGATGTCAAAGTGGATATGGTGTTTGTGATAGATACCACTAATAGTATGGCTGCTGAAATAAATGGTGTCATTGCTGCCCTGAAAAAGTTCATTGCGGAAATTGATCCCAGCAAAGCCCCCCTTATCGTATTAGTTGAGTTTAAAGACGATGTGCGATTTAAAGCGGCGACGCGGGATTTGGATATCCTACTCGGTGCAGTGGAAGACTTAAAAGCTGAGGGCGGTGGCACTTGCCCTGAAGCCTCAGCGGAAGCCCTGACACTCGCTGTCGAACATCTCAAAGATGGCGGTGTTATTCTGTTCACAACCGATGCTTCACCTTATGCCGATGCTGATATTGAAAAGCTCGGCAAATTGATGAGTGGCAAGGATATGAACTTAGTGACTATATTAACTGGGGATTGCTCTAATCAGGATGATTGGAATGTTCTGCCCTAAATAATCGTTAGAAACTTTAACGCTTTTAGAAATCCGACTTTTGGAAAAAATCGGATTTCTTGAAACCTGACAGGTTTTAAAAACCTGTCATGTTTTTTTTTGCCCTTAAAAATGGTAAACTTACAATGTTTTTGAATGAAAAGGTTGCCCTTAGAAAGATTATTTTTTGCAAAAATAGATAGGGTGGGCAACGTCTTTGCCCACCAATCTACTTATTCTCACTGTTTTGATTTCTGCTCAGTATACTTGGTATCGTTTTTCCTCAAATCATCTAAAGATAAACCACGATATTCAAAAGTATAACCTTTTAAATGTTGTTCTAGCTTGCTGGCTTTTTCTTTTAAGCGGCTTAAGCGAATCTGCTTCGGATTACGTTTAACTTCGGCTATCAATGCGGTTTTATCCAGTTCATTCAGTGCCACAATATCAATTTCATTTTTGTTTTTCGCTTCCCAGTAGTTGCCAATAACACTGTAGCGACCACTGTTCGCCAGTTGCTCTTGAAACAAACGCTCCAGCCATTGACCACTGTAAGTGGCAAAATCCCGTTGAATCATTTTCTGTAAAAATTTAAAATTACCGATTTCAACAGCACTACGATAATGATATACAAAACGAAACCAGAAACTTAAAAAGGCATCCCTCATACGATATTTCACTTGGCGAGTATTGGGTTTTGATAAAATAGGAACAATTCGCTGAATAATCTCAAATTCCCGTTCTAAGCGTTGCAGATAAGGTCCCACTGAGAGTTCCAAAACAGATTCAATTTGGCTGCGGCTGGTTTTTCCATTTGCAATACAAGCAAGAATAGAGAAATAAGTATTCTGCTCACCGCCAAACTCTTCAACCAGACGATACTTTCCTTCTTCAATGACTAAGCTATGTTCACTCAACCATTGCTGCCATAATTCAGAATTAACATCTGTTCTGGTTAGCCAATCTAAATATTTTGGTACTCCACCACTTAGGGTATACCAAATCAACAAATTTTCTGGGCTAAAGCGATCTTGGTCTTTTAGCAATTCAGCAATATAAAGCGGCTTAAGTGGTTGCAGGTTGAGACGATTATCCGCACGTCCGAACAAAGGTTCTTTGCTGTCTTGAAATATTTTTGTCATGAGTGAATATAAAGAACCACAACAAATGAGGTGTATGCGACTGT
>QNES01000311.1 GCA_003645255.1 Gammaproteobacteria bacterium | reverse complement strand
TTCGACGCAGCCCTTAGTTATTTTAGGGGAGTCGGGGATCGGTAAATCGGCTTTGTTAGCGAATTGGGCGAGGGATTATCAAGCTAAACACCAGGATGAATTGGTGTTTTGGCATTTTTGTGGCAGTAGCCCTGCTAGTACGGATCCGATTGCCATGCTACGTCGCTTAATGAAGACTTTACAGCTGCGTTTTCAAATTGAAGATGACATTCCAATGACTACGGAAACGGTGATTGAGCAGTTGCCACTGTGGTTAGCGAAAGTCCAACAGCGTGTGATTATCATTTTCGATGGACTCAATCAATTGGAAATCAATCCAAAGACTAAAGATTGGTTGCCCGATTTTATGCCGGCGAATATCCGTTTGTTTTTATCGACGTTATCTACCCAGGGCATGAAGGGCGACACTTTTATGGTTGCGCCCCTGCCGGAACCAGAACAAGGGCAACTGATTACAGACTATTTAGACCGATATGGTCGTCAATTAGATGAACCCTATCTTCAAAAACTGGTTGCCGCTCCCCAAACCGCTAACCCGTTGTATTTAAAAGTGATTTTAGAAGAATTGCGTTTATTTGGGAATTTCAGCAAATTAGGCGCGCATTTGGATAAATGCCTTGAGGCGAAAACGATACCGGATTTATATCAAAAAGTCTTAACACGTTTGGAAAAAGACTATCAACCGTCAGAATACCCAAATTTGGTGGGTAATGCGTTAGGGCTGTTATGGGCAACTCGGCGGGGATTGGGTGAATCGGAGTTGTTGAATTTATTAGACATTCCACAAGGTGTTTGGTCCCCCTTATACTTAGCCCTCAGTTCTGCACTGGTCAACCGTGCCGGTTTATTAAACTTTTTCCACGACTATTTACGCCAAGCCGTTGAACAACGCTATTTAACTGACGCTGATAAAAAAAGGGCAGTGCATCGTCAACTCGCTGATTTTTTTGAAACGCTGCCACTAGACACTCGTCAAGCGGATGAATTACCGTATCAATTGGAACAGGCGGGGGAAAAAGTGCGATTGCAGGATTGTATTAGTGAAATACCGATGTTTTTGCAATTGATACGGGATGATTTTGAGCTGTGGGGCTATTGGCTGCGTCTTGGCACACATGATAAGATGGTGGCTGCTTATCAGAAGGCATTGGCTCAATATGAAAAAGCGTCGCTGGAAGAAGACTTGTCTTATGAACTGAATCAATTAGCCTCTTTTTTTAATACTGTTGGTTATTATCCGGCAGCCGAACCGCTTTTACGCCGCGCCTTAGCCATCAGAGAAAAGGTGTTAGGCGCACAGCATTCTGATACGGCTGAATCTCTGAATAATTTGGCCGGATTGTTATACAATAAAGGGGATTATGATTCCGCCGAACCGTTTTTCCGCCGCGCCTTAGCCATTTATGAACAGGTGTTAGGCGCACAGCATCCGTCTACTGCGAGGTCTCTGAATAATCTGGCAGGATTGTTAGAAAATAAAGGGGATTGTGACTCCGCCGAACCGCTTTACCGCCGCGCCTTAGCCATTTATGAACAGGTGTTAGGCGCACAGCATCCCGATACTGCGATGTCTCTGAATAATTTGGCTTTATTGCTAAGAAATAAAGGAGATTATGACTCCGCCGAACCGCTTTTGCGCCGCGCCTTAGCCATTTCTGAACAGGTGTTAGGCGCACAGCATCCCGATACTGCGAAGTCTCTAAATAATTTGGCAGGATTGTTAGACAATAAAGGAGATTATGACTCCGCCGAACCGCTTTTGCGCCGCGCCTTAGCCATTTCTGAACAGGTGTTAGGCGTACAGCATCCCTTTACGGCGAATTCTCTGAATAATTTGGCTTTATTGTTAAACAATAAAGGGGATTATGACTCCGCCGAACCGCTTTACCGCCGCGCCTTAGCCATTTTGGAAAAGCAATTACCTAATCATCCTAATACGGTGGCATGTCAAAAAAATTTAGCAAACTTGCTTAATTTGAAAACCAATTTTTATCATAATGTAACACAAAAACAGAATACGAAAGTAAGCCGTAATGCACACTGTCCTTGTGGCTCTGGGAAGCGGTATAAACAGTGTTGTGGGAAAATCGTCTGAATCAGGATTAACCGGATTAAAGTTCGTCAGTTTTACCGCTCGTAATCGTTTAATCCGTGTGATTTCGGCACGCAACATGACTCAGAATGAAAAGAGGAGATATAGTCTTTTATGAAAACCTTATCCACTTTTGAAACGGAAGAGCAAGAACGTGATTTTTGGTCTTCACACGACTCAACAGAATACGTGGATTGGGATCGAGCCCAACCGGTTTCTATGCCCTATTTAAAACCGTCAGTTCAAACCCTCTCGGTTCAATTGCCTGAATCAATACTTGATGGACTGAAAACGATAGCTAATAAATGGAATGTCTCTTATCAAGAGTTGTTGAAAATTTTTTTAGCCGAACGTATAGAAAAAGAACTGGGTACCCAATGAATATTGCGGGAGCAAGCGTAGGGTGGGCAACGTCTTGTTGTTGCCCACCTTTCAAT
>QNES01000310.1 GCA_003645255.1 Gammaproteobacteria bacterium | reverse complement strand
GATTAGTCTTAAATTCTTCCAAAGCCGCTTTTAGGCTATTGGCTATCTCATCATTATAATCACCCTTTTCATTGAAAAGGGCTAAAAATTCTGCATGGCTGGATCGCATGTAGCTGTGCAGGGCACTTTCAAAGCCAGACAATTCAACGAATATGTGCCGACGAACCAAAAATGATTCTATGTTGATACTGTTTTTGAATACGTCTATAATAATCACCCATTATTTTTGGATCATTATGATACTTATCAGCCATTTTTTTTCTGATTTTTCTTAGCCAATCAATACCTTCAATATCTTTATTCATCATTATTTTCCTTATTGTTACTCTTGGTATAGCAATTGAAATGGTGTAACCAATTTAGGATTAAATAATCCTAATAAACCATTTATTCTAGCTATATGGTCAAATTTGTTTGCATTGGCAATATGCTTAGAATTCCAGGTCACCAAAAAATCGCACTTATAATATGAAGCAAAAGCAAGATGTACTGCATCTCCCATCGCTTCATTAGGCATAATTTTATGTTTAATATAAGCGGTGACGATTTCATCAATTTCTTTAGTATACTCTAATACTGGTATATTCTCTATCAGTTTTAAACAATTTTCATTTTTTGGATAAGGTGCCTCTAATAGTTCAACGATTACTGGTAAAGCGATTCGTATAAGACAATCTTGTTGAGGTAAATCCCACCATTGTTTTGTCCATTCTTGCATTGCTTTAATTCGGGTATTGGTACGTGTTTCATAATAATAACTTGGGATACTTGTTTCAATATAATATGCTTTAATCATTATCATATCCTTAAATTCAATTAAAAAAGCCAGCAAGCGTACAATTCAACATTTAACCCATGCTACGCTGGCTGACTATAGCAAATAATATGATTTTTTTACCTAGCATTGTTTCTCCTAATTTCGTCGTTTACACATAACACCGCTCTTCAGAGATGTCAACCATAAGGTGGGCAACGAAAAGATGTTGCCCACCCTACTTTACTCCACCATTATCAGCTGCCTTCTTAATAAATACTCTCGCTTTCTCAAATGCTACGGTTTTCAAGAAGGTCAATCATTTCAAGCCCTTCTGTTTTTGTCGGCGGTGTTTCATTTTGACACCAAGAAACCGACTCTTCTATATCACCGCCTTGAGCTTGTATTCTACCTCTATGTGTCATAAATTGTTAAACTCTATTATTTATCTGGAAAGTCAAAACTTTCTCTCAATTTGAGCTTGTTCTAAAATGCTATCTGTATTTTGCTTAAAATCTGCAATGCTGGCAACATAATCTGCAAATATAGGCTGCATAAAATATCTCCACAGTTAAAAAAGGTGGGTTTCGTTTTATTCTACAATTCCATTCACAAATTCGACGCGGAGCGTCTGGGAAGGCATTCCAAAATAGAATTTTGGAACGATAAATGGTGGGCAAACAAAAGGAGTTTGCCCACCCTACATGGCTTACGAGTTATCACTTATGCACCCGACGAATTACCATTTATTAATCAGACAGATGCGGCTTACGAGTTACGAATTACCATTTATTAATCAGACATATACGGCTTACGAGTTATAGTTTAGACTTCATAGTCTAGTTTGGAAAAATCGGAATATTTTGGGCAAAGAATTTTGTCACTCAATTGTGGTTTACAAAATTTATTCCAGTTTCTGATATAATCTCTAGCTTCATCTGAAACAACATATTTTTTTGCGGTTATATTTATTGGAATAACATATTTTCTTGCAATTATATTTAATTGCAGAGTATTTTGTATTGATTTTACAGTAAAAAGTTGGAAGTTCTGATTTGTTAATAAAGGCTTTTTTTGAAGATGCTCAAATACTTCCAACTCAATATATTCACTCGTCAAATTGCATCGAATAGTCTTCTTTATAACCTTTAGTAAAATGGAGTGTGTTACAGCATCCTGTCGTATCGTAAAAGTAAGATTTGATTTCTTCGGTTGCCGCGTTTTCTCCGAGCCACCAGATGACTTGTGAAACTTCTGCTTGCTCATAATCTTTTGTTCTCTGCTGGATTTCGTTCTGCGTTATTCGAGTTAACTGAACTTCATGAATAATCGTATCGCCTGTGTAAAGTTTAACAAATATATCAGCCACACGCCCTTTAGGGCGATAATCCATTGGAATTGAATATTCCACATCTATATCAGCATTCGCATAATAACTTTTATGCTGTGATATTAGTGTTTTTATAACTTTCTCAACAGCCTCTGCGTGTTCCCTACTTTCATAGTGTCTTTTATCTACATGCCATTCTTCGTACATACTACATTCTTTCGTACTAGGCATGTGTGCAAAATGAGGGCGATATACATGTGGTTCACGAATGTGCATTTTTCCTCTGCAATAACCACAAACAAACTCAAAACTATCTTTAAATCTTTCAAATAAATCGGCTTTTGGGTTTTTTCCGTATTTAAGTATGTTTATTTTAGTATCTGATTTTTTGTGGATTGCTGTAAATGCCATAATTACCTCGTCGATATTAAAAAATGGGACATATACCACTTTTAAAATTTTTGATAGGCACAGTTGAGCCAGCG
>QNES01000309.1 GCA_003645255.1 Gammaproteobacteria bacterium | reverse complement strand
CTTCTGAATTCTGGATGCTGATACAATGTTTGAAAAACGACTGACTGTACATAGTTGTCATTTAACTTATCTACCTCTTCTGCTATTTCAGTTGTATCATAAACTCCATGCGCTGTTTCTACATTACCCCAAGTTCTACCTTCAAATCTAATCCAGCGTGCTCCGAACTGATTTGCAAGCTCTGGACTCATAGCCCCCCATACGCCGCCCACTGGCGACCAATCCCGTTCATATTCAAGAAGCGACTTGCTCATTTTAGAGCAATCACCCATGAAGTATTGAAAAAGTTTTCTTGTGCTGTCTAATTCTTTGTCGCCATCATGCAGTGTAGTTGTAATCTCGTAGGAACCAAAGGGTAATTTGATAGCTTTAACAATTTCCGCATTTTTTGCATCCTTACTTTTATAGCTAAGCTTGCGGTTTAAAATCTCTTTTCCGTCATAGCGATTAACAATCTTCACCGTGGAATAAACCGAGTCAATGCCGCGTGCAGCATGATTTCTCAAATCTATTTTAAGAACCGGAGCAGCACTCTTACCCCAGAAATGTTTTTGGAGATCCACATCCATAGAGAATGGAGAACCCTGACTTAAATCCGTATCCACACTCCAGTCGCCCAGCAGAATTTTCCCATCGGTGGTGTTCTCACCCTGTCTATCAACAAAGAACCCATTTAGGGTCACCGGCAGATCCATTTTGTGGTTCTTATCCCCTGAAACCCAGGCTGGGCCACAATTGAGCAACGAAAATTCAATATTCTGCCATTCCCCATTACAATCAACCTTTTTACCCAAGAGATACATTTCGCCTGAGGGATCGGTCAGCCAAAGCCTCAATACGAAATTCTCCCCGCGTTCAGGTTTGATTCGCCAGGATATTTTCGAGGGTTTACCAGGAAGTTTCTGAGCCAAATGCACCCGCAGATAACTATGAGCATCAGTAATACACTTTCTAAAATCAAAGCGAAGATCCTGAGCTTTATTATCGGGATCAGCCGTGATTGAACCGCCAACCGTGCCTTTCGCCTGACTTACACCGCCCTTAACTTTGTGAATATCACCATACTCAATCCTCGTCTCTTCGGCAGTCGCAACCGCCGAACCTAAACAGATACCCAGTACCAATACTGCAACCATCTTCATTACTCGTTTCATACTAACTTCTCCTTTTGTTGTTTTTGGTTTTGTCAAAACAATTTCACTTTTACATTTCTCTTAAATTTAGACGTGACTCTGCTAGAGCAAGAAACTCTTTTGTCTTTACCAGATAGTCGTATCCGAATGCGTATATGTTCTGCAACTGTGTGGATCTGACTGAATCAAAGGTGGCATCTTCTATTATGAGCGTTTTGTATCCACGTTGCCGAGCACTGTAAGCGGTCGTACCGAGGCACCCGCCAGTGTTTCCACCGACAAATACAATATGCTGTGTTTTTAGATTTCTAAGCACATAGTCAATATTTGAAGATGGGAACGCATCCATAGCCGTTTTGGGCAAAATATATTCACCTACACGAATGTCATATTGGCGCATAGGAAAGGCATTTGGTGAGTCTATATGATGACCAAGCCACTTGGAAGCGTCAGGCCCGAATTCACTCACGAAGTGGTCATAGACTATAGGGTCAAGATCCATAGCGTCTTTGAACATATAACCCCAGTGTACGAATATCATTGGCATCTTTATTTCCCGGCACGCATTTGCAACTTTGACTGCATTGGGATTGGCTACATCAGTAGCGAAATCTTTTGCTGCATTTATATCATCAGGATCTATACCCCTTTCCAGCATGACATTAAGCATTTTCTCTTTCGTCATTCGTTCGCCACGCGTACCCGGCTCGGGAGCGTCGCCTTGAAAATCCACCGACACAAATGCACAGTCCTCAAAAAAACTAATTGGTATACTCATACTATTTTTTCCTTTTTAAATATGTATTTCTTTTCTTAATCGGCAAACGATAACGGGCGCTGATGACGTTGGACGATTCTTTTATCGTAATCCAACATCGTCGTCCGCTATCGTCAACCATTCTTCCTAATAATGATTCTGTTAAAACTTTCTTCCTATTCGATATTCTTAGAGAAAAAGAAATGAACATCGAACTCCTTGAACATCCAACATCGAACGTTCAACATCGAATTTTGAATGAAAGAAAAGGAGAAAAGTCTTTCAGGCACTTTTCTTAATTCATTCTTCATTCTTCATTCTCTTCCTATTCGATGTTCGATGTTCGATGTTCGATGTTGAATGTTCGATGTTCATTTCTTCATTCTCTTCCTATTCGATGTTTGATTCTGTCCTTCATTTTTCTGTCCTAAACAGCATTTCTTTTCTTAATCGGTGTACGATAACGGGCGACGATGGCGGTGGACGATTGTTTCACATCGTAATCCAGCATCGTCGTCCGCTATCGTCAACCCTCTACGCTGTTAAAAAAAACACGAAAAACAGCTAGAGAAGCACTACATCGAACTCCTTGAACATCCAACATCCAACGTTCAACATCCAATTTTGAATGAAAGAAAAGGAGAAAAGTCTTTCAGGCACTTTTCTTAATTCATGTTCATTAATTTCTTCAT
>QNES01000308.1 GCA_003645255.1 Gammaproteobacteria bacterium | reverse complement strand
CATAATTAGCACCAATTATCTTATAAGGTTGTTTATTTTCGTTGGCATCCAAGATACTGATATTATCGCTAAAAAAATGCTCCAATGTGGATTGCACATTATCTTCATCATTTTCTTCCGTATCTTCAAGTAATTGAATCCATTTTTTATCAGGTTCGGTGATTGTTAAATCAAAAGTGAGTTCAGGTAGGCGTTCATCCTTTAGTTTAATCGTCTGATTGATGCGATTATCCAGTGTCCAGCGAATAGACTGGGATGTGGTTTGCCAATCCTGATAACTCTTAATGTCCCAATTTTCCCCAGTCAGTTTTTCTGGTGTTAGGGTAGAGAGGTATTCAGAAGTAATGTCTTGTATTTCACAGAGTTCTAAATCCAATGTAGGTTGGTTGCAAGTCCAATAACGGCCCTCAGCGTACTGAAATAGCTTGCTGGGTAACTGCTTTTTATCGAAGGCGCGTACAATTTGAATGGCATAATCGTTATCATTGATTTGTACCCTGTCGCCCTTATGCAGTTCAGCGCGGACTTTCAGTTGTAATGGTTGCGTGTTGACGATGCTGAAGGCAATTTCTTCACCCTTAAAGCGCAACGTTTGTGGCTCGCGTGGCACGGCTTGTACTGGTTCTATTTCGAGACGGTAGCCAGACCAATTTATTTGTTTAGCCTCAACTTCTGTTCCCAAAAACAGTCGCCAGCGACTACCCAGTCGTTGCAACTGTTCTGCAGAACAAGGAATTTTTTGGGCATGAACACCTTTACCAATACGGATTGTTTCTTCAACGTCAGGCTGAAAATCAAGTCCAGGTGGTTGTTCGTCATCCAAATCCTTGGTAATCCAAAACCAGCCTGGTTCATCCCCTTGAATCCGAATTTCTGTCCAAAGCTGCCATTGATAAATCCTTGATTTTGGCTTTAGTTGATATTGATAACCGCTCACGGGTTCCCATTGGCATTTAACTTCCTTGTTTTTCAAAGCACTGATGGCAGTATGCAGATAACGCCCAAATAGATTGAGCGATTCACTAACTTGCTTGTGCAGTTCATCTGCTGATTGTCCTTGTTCTTTTAGGGCTTCGTAATAAAAATTGACCATATTTGTATTGATTGATTTTGAGAAATCCGATTTTTTCAAAAATCGGATTTCTTTGCTTATTGATACTAAATAAAAGGATTAGCCGCTTCTTGGCGCAAGCGCGGGGTCTTAGTTTCTTTTGGCTTTTCATTAAAAGCTTCAGGTTCTTTACTACTGGCTTGCACTGCCCTGCTTTTTGCCCATTTTCTGGTGGCTTCAATAACTTCTTGCATGGTTTTGGATAACGGATAAGAATCCTTGATAGCGGCAATCACATCGTTTGATTCAACTTGTCGTCCTTCATCAAAGGCACGAAATAGGGCTTCTTTGACCGCTTCTTCGAGTTCAGCCCCGGTATATCCTTTAGCCTCCTTTGCAATACGGCTTAATTCTGGTTCTGGAAATTCTCGTTGGCGACGGCGTAAGTGAATGCTAATAATTTCTTGACGTGCTTGGCAATCGGGCAAATCAACAAAGAAAATTTCATCTACCCGCCCTTTGCGTAATAGCTCTGGTGGGAGTTGGCTAATGTCATTGGCAGTCGCTAGTACAAACACGGGTTTATTTTTTTCTTGCATCCAAGTTAAAAAAGTCCCAAGCACTCTTGAAGTGGTACCGCCATCGGTAGCACCTGAACTTTGTATGCCGGAGAGTCCTTTTTCAATTTCATCTATCCATAGAATACAGGGTGCCAGCGTTTCAGCAATGCCAAGTGCGCCGCGTATATTTTGTTCTGACTGCCCGACGATTCCCCCATAAATTTTGCCCATATCTAAGCGTAATAAAGGAAATTGCCAAGCGTTGGATGCAGCTTTGGCTGCTAGACTTTTACCTGTTCCAGGTACACCCAGTAGTAAAATACCGCGTGGCTGTTCCAATCCATATTCCCGTGCTGCTTCTGAAAAAGCATTGCCACGACGGTTTAACCATTCTTTAAGTTTATCCAATCCACCTACATCGTTTAAGTCTTCTTGGGGCTGGTAATATTCTAAATAACCACTTTTACGAATAACTTGTTCTTTTTCGGCGACGATTAAGGAAATTTCGCTTTCCGTGATGCGCTCGTTTTTCACAATGGCTTTAGCAAAAGCCAGTTCGGCTTCCATAATGGTTAACCCCAGTGCCGCTTCCAGTACCGGCAGCGTCTGTTCGCATTTGTCCGCCTTCATATTAAATCGTTGACAAACAGATTGGAGAACAACCTTAAGATCATCTACAGTAGGCAAAGGCATTTCCATCACTTGGATTTCCTTTTCCAGTTCTACTGGCAATCCGGTAATGGGTTGAGCTAAAATCAAGGCTCTGTCACCATATTTGCGTTGAGCGATATTGCGGAGACGGCGAATGATATGCGGTTGATTTTCAGTCAAATCCGGATGAAAGTCTTCCAATATCAAGAGACTGTTTTCAAAATCTTCTTCTTCAAATTTTTCTAATACGCCGGAAGCTTCACGGCAGTCTGCATCTTCATCAATAAACTCTCCTTGTTCCCATTTTTTGATGCCCTCGATACGATTCCAACTAAACCAACT
>QNES01000307.1 GCA_003645255.1 Gammaproteobacteria bacterium | reverse complement strand
TCCCAACACTTAGTCCCCCACCTCCGCTCACAGCGCGAACTCAGAGCGAACTCCACAGCTTATCCTCTTCTAATGTCCTACCACCACCGACTAAAGACTAAGTCATTCGACTAAGTGTAAACGACTAAGTGTTTCTTTTGCCCATCATCGTCCACCCTCTTGGCACACTCATACTTTTCCATAATTTTTTGACAGAACCCAAAAATATCATTTATTAATAAGTAATTATAACTTCGCGACTCTTTCCAGCAGTTTTCTACCTTCGGATTCTGTCACACATCCTATTGTATTAATATGGACTCCCTCTGGACGAATTTCCCGCAATAATGGCTCTATTTGTTCAGGTTTAACATCGAGTAGCTGGATGGCCTTGCCCTTTGCCTGCACTTTCTTGATTAACGGTACCCACTGCATAATATCTTCACGTCCGGCTCCAGGAACCCATTGAATCGCATTGATTTCCGGAACTTCCAGCAATGTATCAAGTTGATGAAGTGCAACCTCGCCATCCAGATGGTATATAGAATGATCCACACCCAGACTGTGTAAGGTTTTGATCATCGGCGGCAAGAATACATTCTTAAATGTTTCCGGTGACATCATGCAGGACATATCGCTGTCAAGGGGCATGGTAAAGCCCGGCGACCAGCATCCGCAATAGTTTAGAGAGCCTTCAATTCCTTTCCGGCCAGAGTCAATTATCTGCCACAATTGCCTGAACATCTCAATCATGCTGTCCGAAACAGTATTGATCGCTTTAGAAACCCAGTCGGGATCCAGGGCAATATCCATTAAGAATTGTTGCGAGTCTCGCATTAATCCCAATGTATCGGTGGCATGGTTTCCCCAAGTCGGCATCACAAAATATTCATCCTGATTTTCACGGACTACTTTTTCAGTCGCCTTAAGCAGCCAATCCCACCATGGATTGTCCTGCCATCCTTCAAAAGAGGGATACCCGTCTTCACCAACCGGAGCCGGATCCGTCCAAATTGTGTTTTCTTCAAAATGCGGCTCGCAGCCGAACGGCAATGCCGGCCCAACAGCCCAGCCATGCCAAAACACAGGCAGTGCCTCACCGCCATACCATGTTGTACGCACGCCCTCTTTGGTTCGCCGAATCATAAAATCAACATCTGTCCATTGCGCTTCAATGCCTACATCGGGAATATCCGCCGGTGGCACATTATCTTTCGGAGCACAGATATTTATCAGCACCCGGTCATGCAGTTCGCAGTTCCACCATGCTTCCCAGCGCTTTTTTACGTCATCCCAATCTTCAACAATGTTTTCAAAACTCATTTTCTTGTTCCTTTTTTGTTAATTAAACTATCTCCAAAAAGTTAGACCGCGCTTGCCGTTATCTTCCCACTGCTTTTTAAATTGTTTCATTTCATCCGACATCCTGACCGGCTTGCCGGGACATTGGTTTTTCTCGTCAAAAATCCAGTTACCCTGATTATCCATTAAAACAGGCATACGTTTTTCAACTGGTGGTGGATCAATCACTTTTGTTGGTTCGACCGCATACCAATAGGCTGTACTCGCCCAGTCATTAGCCATGTGATTAGCGTGTCCATGTTCTATGGTAACCTTGATTTCCTTCTGGAAATGAACAGGGTTTTCTATGTGCTGTACATAACTGGTCTGATATCCGCCTTTTCCGTTGTGTCTGTTGTATCCCCCCATGCTCTCAGCATAGGTATCCCAACGCGTCGTATTGCCTTCAAAAATGGACGAACCGCAACGCATATAACCCTTATCCATCATACTGGGGCCCCGACCAAACAGATCTTCGGTACCCGTGCCGTGGATATCAGGTGGCCATTTGTAGCCATCCACCCAGATCATGTCATCGCCTTCTCCCCACCATCCCCCGTAAAAGTTAGACACCGAAAGATTACAGCCAATATAATGCCCGCGCCCTTTTGTTTCCAAGACTACGTAGTTGTTATCCCACGCGAATTTTTCTTTATTGACAATTCCTCCCATTCCCGGATCGACATGAGCAATCCCGTCTCCCCAACCGCCGAAGGGATTGGTACGGCGAAATTCGGCATGGAAATAGCAAAGGTCTTCTGGAACTGTATCCAGGGTTTCATAATCAATATAGAAAAATTGCTGATGATCCTCATCACTTTCGTTGATTATTTCCACTACTGCCCGTTCACGAAAAGGCATAGGGACATAGGCATTTACCGCACACCACGCATTAAACGTATTGTTGACATTCGCTGAGGCCGAAAGGAACATCGACTGATAAGAATTGACAATCCCGTGCCCCAGACCGAAGAAATCGCCAAGCGGTACAAGTACACTGGGGTACTCGGCGTTATCATAAGTAATTTTAATCAGGCATTCACGATAATGTTTTCCTTGTGTACACCAGATATGCGTGATTTGGGCAGGACCCTTGATGTCGGCCAGCACGCGCGACTCGCCGGGTTTAATAATAAAACAGTCGGCATTTCCCCCGTTTGTATCCCAGGATGAAGCTCTGCCTGTACGGCGATTCTGTGCAGATGTTAGATTTTCAAACATGATATTCCTTCTATTGTGGGTTATTTGATGATAATTACAGCGCCAATGTGAGGCGGCTCGTAGGCCGTATCCAGCCCATACTTCTCTTCCAGGTAGCAACCAACCTCATTCAGCTCCG
>QNES01000306.1 GCA_003645255.1 Gammaproteobacteria bacterium | reverse complement strand
CTATATTAGGCTTTTTACGATGAATTTCTTCTTCATAAAGATCACGAAAAATTAAGTCCAAAATATTATCCGGAATACCCCGATAACGAAAATTGCTGGTTCCTTGCGTAATTAAATCCCCATATTCAAGGGCATTTAACTTTTCCTCTAATTCACTCTCTGACAATTTGCCTTCCAAATGCTCGCTGATTTCGGTTCGAGTACATTCCTTTTCTCTTTCTCTGGACAAGAACAAGAGAATTTGTTTAGCATAGCGATCATTAACCGCTTTGATTGTAGAGTAAATATACTCTGACCAAGTGCCAAATAGTTCACCATCTCGGTTCTTAATTTCATAATCCAGCGTTTTTATCACGCCATCGATACTACTAAAATCTCGCTCTTCCCAATCGCTCCTCAACAAGCTGGCGATATAAAAAGGATCGCTTTTAGTTAACTGATTGATCATAAAAGCACTTTCTTCGGTGATTTCGATCTGATAAGATTCAGCATACTGATAAACGGCTTCCATGCCCTCGGCGGCAGTCAGTTTAGCAGAAATTTTGGTACGCTTGAGCCGTCCACCGACAAACATTTCTCGCATCATTTTGACCATCCAACCAACATAACTGCCAGAAACCAGCATCGGAGCCACTTTAGATTCAACGAGTCCATGATAAGCACCGGGTAAATTAGGTGCTGGCACTTGGTGCGCTTTATCATAGTAGATATATTGAGTCATGTATTGAATTTCATCGATCATGACTAGGAAAAAGACATTTTCCTTTCCAGCAAAGACACCAGGAACACTAAATGCCCAATTCATGGTTTGATCCACCCGTTCCTTGTCAAGGCAATCTTGAAAGCCATCCATATTATTCAGAGCGTAGCTATTGTTGATCGCTGTTGCCATTTTTCTGAGTTCAGCAAAATCCCAAGGGCTATTCTCATTATCTAAAACCGTCCGCGTTTTAAACGATAAAAATTGGCTCATAAAGGTGCGATAATAAATATCTGAAAATTCAAGTAGCCATTGCCGATAATCCTGCACTTCAAAATAAAACGGGATAACAGCACCGTTTTGATCCCACAAAATGTTAAACAGTCGCTGCATAATGGCAGATTTTCCACATTTACGTCTGCCTAACAGGGCACGAGATTTGGCTATTTCTCTAGGGATTGATTGGCTCCAATTTATCAGTAACTCCATTTCCTGTTTTCGACCGCAAAACAATGATGGATTTCCAATCCGTTCTTTTAAAGCATATTTCATATTTGGTATACTCCGCGCGAGTCAACTTGACTAAAACCGAATTTCTAATATAAAGCCTCACATTACAATTTTTCCAGCCCTAAATCGTATATGATAACATAGAATGCGAATTAAGAGAAATTTTTGTACCAGGTAGGTTGGGTTAGCAAGCGTTGGGGCAACGGCATTGACGCTGGGTGTGGGAACCCGAAAAAAGGATATAGCATCAGTAGGGCAGGTTAATTTCTAATTCAATTAGCAATTATTAATTCCCAATTAAAAATAAGAGCCACCAAAAAATATTTTTATATTGGTTGAAACCTTTAAAATTGTAGTATTTGAAGAAATATTTCTTTTGACCTAAAAAATATTTTCAAAAAATGCTTGACCTTTTTTTCAATACGTGGTAATATTCATGCTCAAATCATGAAAGTCATTTTTGACTATATAGTGATTGACTGGAACCACTGATAACTGGTTTGTATCTATGGTTCCCGGTCCATTAGCCAACGTTGGGTGGGCTTCGTTACATGAACCTCATGGTCAGAGAAATGGTGGGTTGCAGCGAAGCTCCTACCCACCCTACGCTTGCTAAATGGTTAGGCTTTACAGGAAAAAAACACGACATGAAGATTCTTGTTTTTCTATTTCCGATAACTTTATTCTTGATATTTCTATGTATTAAGCTGGTGTCGCCGAGTACATATATATTAATAATTCAAGAAGATTCAGCTAAAGAGTCGATTTTAGGCATAAGTCGCGTTTGAACGGCTTTATGTAACTTAGCGAGTTGACGTGAAGCCGATGGCGTATATTCAATACGATAAATCACAATAAATTACCACGCTAATTGAGAATGAAGTTGTTCCGAAGAAATGGTGCCCTTTTCTTTCGCCTCGCTCTGAGCCTTTTGTACAGCTTTCGTATCAATACAATCTTCCAATTGTTCAATCAAATCCACTTCTTCTATCGGTACAACTGCCAAAAATAATTTGTCTTGGTATGTCAAAGTCATACTTTCTTTTTCAATAGCCGTTCGTTCAAGTAAGTCTTCTAAATCCAATGGCGACTCCATTTCTTGAGCAACTTTTTCATGAGCACCAATAGATTTCACCGCTTCCAATACTTCAAGCATTTTTTGATAAATCGTGATATCCAAAAAAATGCCGCGTTGATGGTTTTGAGTTTCGACTAAATGATGTTCTTTTGGATACATTATTATTTCCAATTTAGTTTGATGTGTTTAGGAAATCACTTTTTCTATTTTTCTTGATTTTTAAACATATTTTCTTTTTTCAATTCCGCATTGACCGATGCGGTTAATTCTGCGGCTATATTAGGCTTTTTACGATGAATTTCTTCTTCATAAAGATCACGAAAAATTAAGTCCAAAATATTATCCGGAATACCCCGATAACGAAAATTGCTGGTT
>QNES01000305.1 GCA_003645255.1 Gammaproteobacteria bacterium | reverse complement strand
TCCCGCTTTTTGGATTTTAATTCGATAAAAAAACATTGATAATTTAATAGATTATAGTGCTTTTTTTAATCCAAAAAATAGGAAGTCAGGATTTGATGAAATCCCCTTTTTTCGACAGGCTAGTGCTGAACTCATTAGGGAGGATCGTGGCTAGTGAAAACTTATGTTGTTGATGCCTGTGTGGCTATAAAATGGTTTGTACCAGAAATACATAAAGAGGCGGCACGGCGGTTACGTAATCCCTCTTATCAATTACATGTACCCAATTTATTTTTGGTGGAATTTGGCAATATCGTTAGCAAAAAGTTAAGACGCAAAGAAATTAACCTTGAAGTTGGCAACCTTGAAAAATAAAAATCTTGCACTTAAACATTTTTATGGTTATAAGGTGTGCTGTGCGACAAATTAATGATAAATTGATAGAGATTTTTTAGCTTTATGTTAAAATCTGATTATTGTTACTCGATTCCGCAGTTTTTTAGTGCTTATATTTTTATGTCAACCTAAAATATATGAACCTATACTGCACACGGGCACAAACTGAACTTTTCTTATTTGAGGAAGGTGGGCAAAAAAAAGACCTTGCCCACCCTACATAAAAGTTTAAATTATGCCCGCGTGCAGTATATCCCACTATTCAAAAATGCAGCCAGGTAGTATGTCCACCATTCATTTCGTATCATACGGCATTTGTGGTTCATTTCCTGCATTCACAAAATGGTGGGCAACAACGTTGCCCACCCTACCTGGCTAATGAGGTGTTTCAATGGATATTTTGGCAGAAAAATTGGATATAAAATTACGTAACTGGAAACCTGATATTGCTAGACAAGTCAGGCAATATATAAAAGAACTAATTGATTTAGCCGATCAGGAAGCAATAGATGTGATGCGTTCCAGAAGTGTAGAACAAGAAGTATTGGATATACTCAATGAACCCAAAGCCCGGTGAAGTCTGGCTGATCTTGGATTAGCAGCGAAAACACGCCCTGTTGTCGTTGTTTCACGGTACGAGCCAAATCCACCACGAGCCTTAGTAACATATGTACCACTGACTACCCAAAACAGGAACAGCCAATATGAAGTTGTGCTTCCAAAGGTTAGATTTTTAGATCATGAATCGGTTGCAAATGTCCAGGGAATTGGTTCTTTACCGAACATTCGCCTTGAACGCAAAATTGGGAAACTCCCAAATGAAGTTTTAGCCAAAATTAAAAAGGCAATCTTATTTGCAATGGACATATAGTAGTTTGCCCACCATTCATTTCGTATCATACGGCATTTGTGGTTCATTTCCTGTTTTCACAAAATGCCGTTGCACCAAAAAGACGTTGCCCACCCTACCTGGCTGATAATTGATAACATTGCTGATAGCTAGCCTGATTAAATCCAGTATTTTTAAGAATTTCCATAAAAGACTTTTGCGTACCTACTTATTTAGCTTCCTTTATCAATAAGTTTGACAACTTGGAGTAAAATATGCGAAAATTTTCATCTTACGGCGCACCCAATAAAAAGTCAGATTACTACGTACCCAGAGAAGCATTAATTGCCGATGTTATCAGGCAATTGAAGGGAGAAGAGCTAGATGATGGTGGACATTACATCACTGTCTGGGCACCTCGCCAAACGGGCAAAACATGGGTCATGCAAGAAGCTGTTTCAACTATTGAGCAAGATGAGCAATTTGAAGTCGTTTTTCTCAGTTTGCAATTTCTTTATGAAGAAAAAAATGTCGATATAGTGGCTCAACTCTTTGCCCTGGAATTAATGGAAAAGTTGAATTTAGAACAACTAACCATAAACTCGTTAAAGGATTTTCATCGTTTGTTCAAACGAGGAACTCTCACTAAGCCTTTGATATTGATTTTGGATGAATTTGATGCCCTTGAGCCAGCAGTAATTGCTAGGCTAGTTGCCGTGTTTCGTCATATTTATAATACTCGTCGCAGCCAAACTAATAAATCAACGGCTGAAAAAGATTATTTGTTACATGGTCTCGCTTTAATCGGAGTGCGTGCCGTCTTAGGAGTCGAAAATGTTAAAGGTTCGCCATTTAATGTGCAGCGTAGCGTGCAGATTCCCAATCTAACTTATGATGAAGTGGTTTACCTATTTGATTGCTATCAACAGGAACAGAAACAAAAAATTGAGCCAGAAGTTGTTGAGCAGATATGGTCTGAATTCAAAGGGCAACCGGGGCTGACATGTTGGTTTGGGGAATTGTTGACGGAAACTTATAATCAAGCGACTGCTCAATCGATCACGCTGACACTTTTTGAAGGTGTTTATGCGGCTGCGCTCAATTTGTTGCCCAATAATAATATCTTGAACATCATCAGTAAGGCGAAACAAGAGCCTTATAAACCTTATGTTTTGGAAATATTTCAAACGAGAAAGAAAGTTAATTTTACTTATGATGATCCCACTATCAATTTTTTGTATATGAATGGGGTAGTTTCTATAGATGAAGTTAGTTTGACAGAACATTATGTCAAATTTCCTTGCCCATACATACAAAAGCGATTGTTCAATTATTTTGCGAGAGAGTTGTATCAGGAAATGGACCTGTTATATTCACCGTTTGAGGATTTGTCGGATACCATTACTGATCAAAGTATTGATATCCATCGTTTGTTACAACGATATGAGCAGTATTTGCAAGCTAATCGAGAGATGGTATTGAAAGATGCGCCACGTCGAAAAAATGATCTACGTGTGTTTGAGGC
>QNES01000304.1 GCA_003645255.1 Gammaproteobacteria bacterium | reverse complement strand
CAACCCCTGTTAATTTCGCCTACCTCTTATTCTGTTTATAAGGGTGAATCGGTAGCAGTGCGCTTCTATCAGTTAGGCGGTGTTGGTGCCTGTGATTGGCAACTGGCTGATTTGCAAGAGGTGACAAGGGGTGATGACTTTATCGTGGTGAGACCCCGTACTGATGTCGAACTGGGTCATCAATATACTGTCGCTTGTCGTGATCAAAATGGCGATGTGGCACAGTCCAGTATTGTAGTGGGTACTTTGCCCTGCGATCTGAATGGTAATGTTAGCATTGATGAGCAGGAAGTGGCCATTTGTATGGATAAGTTCTTTAATGGTGAAAGTTTGAATGGTGTCACCATTAATAATGCTCAGTTGTATGTGAACATTGAGAACTTTATTGCTCAGTAGTGATTAGATTAGTACAACGGATTAGGGAATTGAACGGATTGAGGATTAGCCAATGATTTTTGGGTTGGTCTTTTTAATCCGTTTGTTTCCTTAATCCGTTGTACTTGATATTTTATTGAAAGCGATAAATCCTTAACTTAATGGCATTGTGGCTACTTACTGGTTTTAATTCGATAAGGATAAAGGTAATATGCCTGCAAAAGATATTTATCATAATTTGGTGAAAACGGCTTTGATGGCTGATGGGTGGACAATTACAGCCGATCCCTTGCATTTATCTTATGGGGGACGGAACGTTTATGTTGATTTAGGAGCAGAACAACCTATCGGTGCTGAAAAGGAAGACCACAAAATTGCGGTTGAGGTAAAAAGTTTTGTCGGTGAATCCGATGTACACGAGTTAGGTAAAAGCATTGGTCAATACAATATGTATAGAGATATTCTGTCTGAGATTGAAAACGATAGAGAGCTATATCTTGCCGTTCCCTCTTTTACTTTTGACGGGATTTTAAGCGAACCGCTTGGGCAGTTGCTAATTCGTAAAGAGCAACTGAAGCTGATTATCTTTGAAGAAACAAAGGAAAGGATTAGAAAATGGATAAGCTAAGCCAATACAGAAATATTTTGAAAAATTTACTCACTCAATATGCCGGTAAGCCCTCACATGGCGAGATTGAAGCTGAGATTATCATTGATGCTGAACAAAAGCATTTTGAGTTAATGCATCTGGGTTGGGATGGCACGAGACGGGTTCACGGCTCGGTTTTACATATTGATATTATTGATGAGAAAATCTGGATTCAGCATGATGGTACTTCTTACGGTATCGCAAAAGATTTGGTTGAAGCAGGCATACCGCGTGACAGTATTGTTCTCGGATTTCGACCACTGCATGTCAGACAGTATACTGGATATAATATAGGTGCTCAATCTGTAAATGTGTAATGTGAGGCTAACAATAAGCCAGCGTAGGGTGGGTAGAAAACCCACCCTATTTCAATGGAGACGAAAATCATTTTATTGAACGGTTGCGGTGGGTTTAGCTACTAAACCAGACCTGGCAGGTTCAAAAGAAAACCTGCCAGGTCAAAATCAAGTTTGGACGCTGCTCTTGACCTGCCAGGTTTTGTTTTAACCTGGCTGGTCTGGTTTTAATGTTAGCATTGATGAGCAGGAAGTGTCCATTTGTATGGATAAGTTCTTTAATGGTGAAAGTTTGAATGGTGTCACCATTAATAGTGCTGAGTTGTATGTGAACATTGAGAATTTTATTGCTCAGTAAGTGATTTTAATTAAACCTTCGTAACTACTCAGCCGGTTAGTCTTGGAATTGATTCCAAGGCTGAGTAGTTACAAACCTTGAATGTTTCTATACAGGAGAAAAAACGGATGAAAAAGCAGTGTATCTATCAAGTTATCCCAAAGGGATTACTTGCAGGCGTACTCGTTACTGCCCTATCTCTATTACCCGGGATAGCGGCAGCAGAAGTGCAAGTTTCCATATTATCAAATAAGGATTTGATAAATATTGGCGGCAACGAGACGGCAAATATTGGACCTGATGATGACTTAGGCGTAATTATGGCTCTCAATGGTGATGGGCTTTATGATGTTTATGCCGCCTATGCTAAATTTGGCGATGATGGTAGCCTAGGTGATCTTTTTTTCTTTGATGAAAACAGTGCTATCGTGCAATGGGATCCCAATGTTGCACTACCCGCTAAACTCCGTGGCAACGTTGATTTAGCGAATTCGCCGGTCAAAGATCGAACGGTGTCTTTATTATCCAAAAAATTGCCTGCGGAACATGGCTTTAGTGCGGGAACTTACGCCTTGGCTGTGGCTTTAAGCACATCTGGTCAATATGATTTTCCGATTCTGGAATTCATTGTAATTAACATCCAATAGGAGATACAAATAATGAAGAAATTATGGTATTGGGGATTGTTGCTCTTGTTAATGCCCTATTTAGTGGCTGCGCAAAATAGCTCTGCTAGTTTAAGATTGAGCAAGTCCTCAGAACTCTCAATAAGTCCTGATTTTACGAGAGTTGAGCCAGGTGAACAGGTGCATTTTGAGGCGAGCGGTGCTAGTGAAAATTATCAGTGGCAAGTCGTCAATGGGAGTTTGTCAAGTTCACAGGGAGATAGCGTGATATATACGGCACCACAATGTCCATCGGGTGGTTGTGAAGATTTTGTAACCGTTTCAGACAATGCTTCTGGTAAAAGTGAAACTGCCGAAATCAAGATTGATAAAGAGCGGTCATGTGACATTACCCCAGATCAGGTGACATTAGCACCCGGTGGCAGTCAAACGTTCACCGTCACTTATGTCGAAGGTCAAGTCGAT
>QNES01000303.1 GCA_003645255.1 Gammaproteobacteria bacterium | reverse complement strand
TGTTTTATGTGCTGGATTATGGAATCTAAATCTTATCCCAAACGTTTAAGATATTATTGTGTTTCAAAGTGTTGAACAATTTTTTTTATTAAAGTTCGTATTTTTTAAATACGGACAACTCTACTGTTACTAATGATTCCTATATTAATGCCCAAAGCGTTTGTGAACTTCTGTGGAAGATCGCCGAACACAATACTGGCGTACCTATTACGCTTGTGTTAGATAGTGCTAGATACCAAAAATGTGCTCTAGTTCAAGATTTTGCAGCGGCTTTTTGTATAGAACTACTTTACATTCCTCCTTATTCACCTAACTTAAACATAATTGAACGACTTTGGAAGTTTGTCAAGAAAAAGTGTCTCTATTCCCAATATTATCCCGATTTTAAGTTGTTTAAAGAGGCTATTACTGAATGTCTTGCGCAAACAAATACTACGTATAAGGAAGAATTAGATTCATTGCTTACACTCAAATTTCAGTCCGTCAAAAAAGCGCAAGTTATGACCATTTAAAGTATAAGTATGTTTCTTTTTTGAGGGCCAAACTTCGTGGTTCATGTCCCACCACAATATTTTTAGAATGTGATTATCTAAAATGCCCCAAAGGCGTTCTTTACCTGAAAGACGTCGTGAAAAAAGTTCATCAATATCATCTTGATGTATTTCAGCAAGACGCTTTAACACTTCTGGATTAGGACTGTTTTGAATATCAACGATGTGGTTATTGCCATCACTTTTGATATCAGCCCATGTTCTTGTTTCAAAATGACCTAACTTAGTCAATATTTCTTGCCATTTATTAGCCTCTAGCTTATGCCATCCCCAAAGTCCATCCCAATCTATTTCGTTAAATTGCCATGCCGGTTTTTTCAAATCACTATCAAGTGACGGCACTTGTCGAGGCTTTTTCTTTGATAAAGGCTTACTTTTAGGAGCAAGTACTCTTTGAATATAGAGTTATGAAGCTTTTTTCATTCGCTTATATACCATTGAAAGTAAAAAACAGCTACTCGCTACCAGAATAATTGTCGCGCCGGAGGAGAGGTTAAACATGTATGACAAATACAACCCGCTTAAAGTAAATACAATGCCTAGAAACGAAGAAAGCACCATTGTCTGGTAAAGTCTAGTCGTAAACTGAATGCTGATGGCAGCGGGAATGGTGAGCAAGGCAATCACCATAATCAAGCCGACGATTCGCATTGCTAATACGACTGTTAAACTCGTCAATGCGAGTTGTAGCAAATAAAGCGATTCAACTGGAATGGATAGAACGCTGGCGTATTCTTCATCAAAGGATAAAGCTAAAAATTCATTGTATAGGAAATAGACTACTAGTACAATTATTATATCTGTCAATAGCATCATCACAATGCTGGATGTTGAAACTGCCAAAATACTTCCGAAGAGATAGCTCATGAGATCCGCCGTATAGCCGGGTGTGAGATCAATAAAAATAATGCCCAATGCCATGCCGACTGCCCATAGAACACCGATTAAGGTATCTTCATGTTGTTCGGAGCGACGGTAAACAATTCCCATCGTTAATGCAGATAGCAGACTAAAAGGAATTGCGACAAGTGTCGGATTAAGCCCTAAATAATAGCCTAATCCGATACCACCATAAGCAGCATGTGCGATCCCTCCACTGAGAAAGACCATTTTGTTTACAACGACATACGATCCGATAATGCCACACGCAATACTGACTAATATACCTGCTAGGACCGCATTACGCATAAATTCAAATTGCAATGCTTCAATCATGATACATTCACTTTAGTTGTTATTTATGTTGGGCAAGGACACGATGAGGGACACCGTGAGCAATGAGATCAACTGGACACTGATAAGTTTCTGCTAACATTTCCTGAGTGAGTTCATTGTCATTGTGAGATACCAGTTTGCGATTAACACATGCAATGGTTTTCGCATATCTGGAAACCACTCCAATATCGTGTGAAACTAAAATAATCGTAATATGCTCATTCAACTTGAGTAAAAGCTCATACAAATGTTGCGTTACTTGACTGTCCACGCTTGCCGATGGTTCATCAAGTAAAAGAATTTGCGGCTGAACTGTTAACGCTCGCGCAATGAGTGCCCGTTGTAACTGCCCTCTGGAAATTTTGCCGATTGGCCGATTTCGCAATTCATATAGATTGACTTGCTTCAACGCATCAGTGGCGATTTCCCGATCTTTTATAGTGTATTTTTTTCCAAGTGGATTGCGTCCCAATCGCCCCATTAGGGTAACTTCCAAGACACTAAGGGGAAAGCGTGGATCAACATTGGTATACTGGGGGACATATCCTACATGACGACGGCTGTGTTCAGGTTTGACACCGAGCACCCGTATATTTCCCCGCATGGGTTTGATAAGACCGAGCAAGAGTTTCAACAAAGTTGTTTTTCCACCGCCATTGGGACCTATAATACTTAAAAAATCCAGATTTTCAACACATAGATTTACATCTTCGAGTGTTGGTTCAGAATCGTAGGAAAACCAAACAGATTCCAGCTGGACAACGTCAAGTTCCTTATGTTTCATATGAGTTAATTTTGCGAAAGTGTTTCAACGAAAACATCCATCACGCGGTGCATATTTTTTAACCATTGAGGCGCAAGCGGATCGAGAATTTTCACCTTTGCCCCGATCTGTTTAGCAATGATGTCGGCGGTCCGTCGGTTGGCTTGTGGTTGAATGAAAATCACAGCAATATGTTTTTTCTTAGCTATTTTCATCAATTC
>QNES01000302.1 GCA_003645255.1 Gammaproteobacteria bacterium | reverse complement strand
TAAGCAATCAATTCGGTTAAACCAAGAGTGGATAAAATACTTAATCCCATTCGCGAACTATGAGTTTTTCCAACTAAGGTAACTACCGGGATCCCCATCCATAATGCTTCGCAAGTCGTTGTGGCACCATTAAAAGGGGAAGGATCAAGTCCAATATCTACTTGGTGGTAGGTTTGAAGTGCTTTTTTAAGTGAAGGAATTGGACCTAATAATATCAGCCGTTCTGCTTCTATCCCAAAATGTGCCAACTTATTTTCTAACTCTTGTCTAACTGTTTGATCATTCATCGCTTTTGTTTTGATCATCAATTTTGAGTCAGGCACTTGACACAATATTTCAGTCCATATAGATAAAATGGTAGAATTGATTTTGGCGTAGTTATTAAAAGAGCCAAAAGTTATGTAATTCTTTTGAAAAAGAGGTAATGGATTGACATCTGGACAATCGTTATTTGGACAAAAACAAAAATAACTGTTAGGTGTTCTAATAGAGACTTCTGAATTAAAATGGTCCGCAATACCTTTAGGATCAGCATAATTATCTGTAATCCGATAATCAATAGCAGTGAGTCCAGTCGTATTAGGATAACCCAGATAGCTGACTTGTATCGGTGCCGGTTTCATCGCAAAAACCAAGAGCCTGTTTCCAGCAGTATGCCCTGCCAAATCAACTAAAATATCAATCTGATCCGCCCTGATTTTATCAGCGAGCTTGTCATCCGATAAATCAATACAATCAACCCAACTATCAGCATACGCTTGCAATTGCCGAGTTATTTTATCAACTTTTCTATCGTTGTAATAACAGACTATTTCAAACTGTTCATGATTATGATGAGCTAAGATTTCCCTTATAAAAAAAGCCACCGAATGTCGTCTAAAATCACCCGAAACATAGCCAATCTTTAACCGTCGTTGTGGTGGTTCACGATCATTAAGATGAGCTGAAATAGAAGCCGCTAAATGAAGGGCATGTTGTTCATTAAAGCGTTGGTGTTCTAAAAAGATCGCCGCTTGATCATGATCGCTGTAATTCAAAGTCCACAAGAGGCTATGATGAGCTGCAATACTCGTTGGTTTGATTTCTAAAGCCTGCTTATAATGTGTAATGGCATCGTTAATCATACCTTGACTTCTTAAAACATCAGCAAGATTTGTGTGTGCATCAAAATGTTTAGGTTCTAATGCCAAAGCTTGTCGAAAATGATTCATCGCCTCCGTGAATCGATCCCGCTTTTGAAACATATAACCCACTTTAAAATAACGGTTAGCATCATCCGGTTTCATTAATTCTAAAGCCCGTTGCCAACAAACTAAAGCATTATCCATTTGCCCTTGTGCTTCACGTAGCTTACCCAAATTGTAAAGGGTTTCGCCATACTTGGGATTTAAAGCCAATGCTTCCTGCAAATGGTTGCCTGCTTCAACCAGTTTTCCATCTTCTATCAATAGATCCCCTAAATTATTATGTGCATCCACATAATCAGGATTTAAACTTAAAGCCCGTTGGTAACAATCAATGGCTTGATCTAATTCGCCCTGCTCTCTAAATACATTACCTAGATTAAGGTGCATCTGAGGATAATGATTGTTTAGGGCAATAGCTTCTTGATAAGCACCAACCGCTTTATCCAATTCTGCTTGTTTTTGAAAGAGATTGCCAAGATTATAATGCGCAAATGCATTATGAGGATTTAAAATAAGAGCACGTTGGTAATATTCAGCCGCTTTATCAAATTTATTTTGACGCACAAATACAATCCCTAAATGACTATAAGCCATTGAATCCTGGGGAGTGAACCTAATAGCGCGTTCAAAACAAGCAATTGCTTTTTTAAATTCATCCTGTTGAGCAAAAGCGATTCCCCGATCATTTTCTACCTTAGCCTTGGAAATTTGAGCAGGTGTCGGAGATTTAGTGACGCTTTGCTTTTGAGTTCTTTTATGAGATAATCGTTTTTTAGACATTTTTCCGACAAAAAACCTATAATTTGGTTTAATTTATTAAAAATAGACTCAAAGAAATTAGCCATTCTGCATTATAGCATTTTTTTTAACTGGAAACTGAAGCTTTGAATTCCAATTAGCCTACTATTTTATTTTTGCTGACTTAATGATTTCTGTATGCTACAATAATAGATAATTCACAACTCAAAAAGGAAACACTATGGAGAAATTTTTCAACACTGCCGGGGCTTGTGTTCCTGAAAAACATTATATGATTGCCCTTGACTTCAGCCAATTCACCAAATTGATTAAGACTGAACGTTATTTTCTCCTACACGCGCCCCGTCAAACTGGCAAAACGACACTCATGTTGCAATTGATGGAACATCTGAATCAGGAGGGTAAATATATTGCTCTGTATTTGAATGTAGAAGCGGCTCAAGCTTGGCGGAATCAGATTACTCAAGTCAATCAAACGATTGTCAATAAATTTAAGATGAGTGCAAAAATTTATTTGCCTTCTGAATTTCAGCCGGCACCTGCGTGCTTTGAAGATAGCACTGACAGTTTTTCCAACTTTCTAACAAACTGGTGTCTCCAGTTACCTAAACCCCTAATCGTATTAATGGATGAAGTCGATGCCATCATTGGCGATGGTTTGATTTCAGTGCTGCGTCAATTACGTAGTGGTTATACTCAACGCCCTCGCGCTTTTCCCCATGCTCTATGCTTAATCGGTTTACGCGACATTCGCGATTATCGGATATATTCCGATGCCTCAAAGCGTTATATCGTTGGTGGTTCCGCATTTAATATTAAGG
>QNES01000301.1 GCA_003645255.1 Gammaproteobacteria bacterium | reverse complement strand
GGATTCAGTCTGTGAAAGGTTATTTATCCCATGTTTAGCAGAAAAATCGCTCAGATTTGAAATCGTGGGTAACTGATCATCAACAACTGATAATGGATTGTAATAGCTGGCAAATAGATTTCCTTCAAAATCAAATATATGAGCAAATATAATATTTTGTTTAGCTTTTAATGAAGCTAGGTTATCTTCTGCCGCTTGTTGATTATCAAAAATCAACCCGACACTCGCATTAATTCCCATTACATCAGCAAGCGTCAATAAATCCGAACTGAGATTTTTCCTGAGTGAAAACACTTCATTAGTCACAAGAATACTTGTTGATAGTAATAAGACGGCAGCAGTGATAGTTAGGATAATAAGATTTAACTTATGTTTAAAGGAAAGATTATGAAAAAATTGGCGCATAATTTTCAGTTTCGAGTATAAGAAATCCGATTTTTGGAAAAATCGTATTTCTTATTAAAAATGATACCGCATTTCGGCAAAAAAGTGCCGCCCTGCTAAAGGTAAATCATTAGGAATACTAATAAAACTACCACGATTTTGACCAGGGCTAGGTTCAAAAGCTTTCACGTCAAATAAATTGCGTATGTTCAAAGCGAAATTCCAATTACCTTTGAGCTTTTTATAGCGCATGGTTAAATCTACCATTGTATAATCATCTAATTCTGCCCTTGGATCACCATAAGGGCGTTTGCGTTTTGCCACCCAATTTATTTGGGTATTAAGATACCAATTAGGAATAGGCATCCAATCGGTGCGCAGATAAATCTGATGTTGGGGCGCATTACCTACATCATGGTTGTATTTTTTGTCGATAGAATTTTGGAAGGCGTAATTGCCTAACACACTGAAATTCTTAGTTAATTTCCAACGTGCTTCCATTTCTAGTCCACGCCCAACCTGACTTTCAGTATTAGTGCTCGTTTGGAAATTGATAACATCACTTATCTTATAGGTAAAAAGGTTCAAAGCCAGATTCAAATATTCAGTCGCACGATAGTCGAAAGCCAATTCCCAAGTCTGAATGATCTCCGGTTGCATATTGGGATTACCTTTCATTATCTGGCTGTTTAAATAGAGTTCTGAAAATGAGGGTGCTCGAAAAGCACGACCATATAAAAGTTTGCTGGTTAAATTGGGACGAGTTTGCCAGACCAGAGCTAAACGTGGATTGATCGTTGTACCAAAATCAGAATAATGGTCATAACGTACACCGCCTGTTAATACCCAGTTTGCATTTATAGTCCAAGTATCTTGTAAGAACATATATTCATTCTCGCGAGCCGTTTCTCTCATGGAAGCATAAGGTGTATCGGTTAACTCAATCAAGCGAGTATTATTAGGGGATAATGGTTTCCCAGTTGCAGGGTCTATGCCAAAATTCATCCGTTGGATATATTTGTAAAAATCTTCATAGTTATAACCGGCACCTACACGTACTAAATGTTTGGCAAAACCAGCATAAAATCCAGAAATAGCAAAACGAGTATGTCTTTCAAAAACGCTGGGTAAAACAATACGCCCCTCTGGATAAGCTTGTTTAAAACCTGAAGGGAATAATGTTTGATAACCAGTGAGAGTGGTATCATAATAACTAGCTTGAGTCGTCACATCCCAATATTTAGTGAAAGTCGGGTTGTGATAAGTTAAGTCAGCATTGATGCGGTCCGCTTCGTATTTGCCAGCTGGGTCTAAAGCTTGAGCCATTCCGACACCAGTACCCACATTACGTCGCCCTTGATAACCCGTGCGTAATTGCCAATTTCCCCGTGAAATATCCAGACGAGCATCAAGGTTACGTCGTGATAGGTTGATAGGTCCTGGTGCATTAGATACATTTGTGCCATGTTTTTTGTCAAATTGACTTTGAGTATCAGCATCAATGATTTCTTGATGTCCATCGGTGTTGTGATATTCTAACATTGCTGCTATATCAAAACCACTTTGCTGACTACCATGCAATAACCAAGCATCTTGAGTATTAAAAGCACCCACTCTCATACCGATTTCAGTGCCTTTAATATCCTCCACACCTTTAGTAATAATATTAATCACACCACTAAAAGCATCTGCACCAAACACCGCAGAACCAGGACCTCGGATAATTTCAATTCGAGCAATCGCATTCACCGGCATACCGCCCCAAGCCCTACCTCGATTCCCATAAAATAATTTTTTAGTGGAAATACCATTGATTAATACCAGCACTTCGGGATTAGTCGAAGAATATATGCCGCGAATAACGTAAATGGGATTATTAAGAACAGTATCTCTTGACACATGTAAACCTGGCACGGTTTCTAGCACTTCATCCAAATCAGTGGCACCTATTGCCTCAATATCCTGCGCGGTAATAACCGTCGTTACTGCCGGTGCCCGTTCAGTCGATTGCTCTGCACCGGTAGCCACTGTCAATCGACGCTTTTTTACTAGCCCATCAAACACATCAAATACATCATCCAAGGTTACTTTCATTTCAGTCAGTTGCCCCAAATTTAGGCTTTGCAAATATTCAATCATGGCTTTTTCATCCGCCTGAACGGGCAATGCTATCAAGCATACAATACCCAGTAATAAGCAATGAAGTCTAAAAATGGGTTTTAATAACATAAAGTATTTTAACATTTTTCACCCGTTCAAGAAATCAGATTTTTAATTAAAAATCGGATTTCTAATTAAAAAGAATACCGCATCTCTGCAAAAAAGTGCCGCCCTGCTAAAGGTAAATCATTAGGAATACTAATAAAACCACTACTATTTGGACCAG
>QNES01000300.1 GCA_003645255.1 Gammaproteobacteria bacterium | reverse complement strand
AAGTACGCGCCACTCTCCGAGTGGCTTGCGCAGTGCCTACCACTCGGAGAGTGGTGGCTACTTCAGATATTCCCTGTCCGCGTATCTCTGTACATGCCATCTCGACTAAGTGTTGAGACAAAGTGCAGGACTAAGTGTTTCAACTAAGTGTTTCCCTTGCCAACAATAGCACTAGTTTTCCCATTCTTTATTCTCTTCCCATTCGATGTTCGATGTTGAATGTTCGATGTTCTATGTTCAAGGAGTTCGATGTTCTTTATTCTCTTCCCATTCTCTGTTCTCTGTTAAAATCTTGTGCTCTTATTTGCCTTGCCGTAGTCAAGGAGTTTGTCGCAATAATGTTTAAAGTTTTTAAGCTGTATTCCCTCTGGAACGTGGTGATCAAGTGCCGCGATATAGCCGCCCCTTTCCGATAGAGTCGGTAATACTCGCTGTAGTTCTTTATCAATTGCATCTGTGTCTTTTTCAAGAGCATGTTTGCTGATACCTCCGAATAAAACAAGCTCAGGAAAATCTTCAGCAACCTTCATAATATCAACCGCGTTGACCTCCCATGGCAACATTCCATCGACACCGCCTTCGATCCATAATGGCAGTAGAGCAGTAGGGTCGCCATCGGTATCAACTATTGCGTGTTTAACGCCACACTCTTTTACAAAAGATGTCCACTCTTTGTAGAAAGGCAGATGAAATTCCTCAAATAAGTTAGGAGAAACCATCGGACCGTTTTTATAAGTACTATCTTCCCATATAAAACAAAAATCAGGCTTTAACGCTTTGATAGTGATCTCGCCGGCTTGTTTGCAAATCTGAAGGTGATCATCAAGTATCATCCGTGTAAGGTCAGGATCAAGATATGGTATCATCATAGCATTTTCGACCCCGAGTACATCACGCAGAAAAGCAAAAGGACCATTTATATGCAAACCGACAATATGATCTTGTTGGTTTTGTGCCGCCGGACCGACTATTGATAAATCATACACAGATGTACGTTGGTCAATATTACCGATTAGCCTGTCGCGCACTGCGAGATAATCATCCATATCTTTAATGCCGAATTTTATAACGTGCGGAAGCGATGCCCCATCTGTCCTTACCTCCACTTCTGAGCCTATCTCATCTCTGGTAATTCTTCTGCCATCTTTTTCGCTTATAACTTCACTCTTTAATTCCGGAAAAAAGTGCTGACCAACTGTGTAGTAAGCCATTTGACATATATTGAAATGGTCAAATACATCCGGTTCAAGAGCCATGCCTAGTACTTCAGGGTCAGAGACCCCCTGCCCCCAGCCCTCTTTTCTCCAGTCATCCAGAAGTTCCGGCCAAAAGCCATGCTCAAGGTGAAGCAAATCTTTGCCGTTCTCAAAAGCCATTGTCGCATGAAATAATTCTCTGTTTGTCATTTTAATATCCTCTTTTTTTAGTTATCAGTTTTCAGTTTTCCGTTGCCAGTTTTCAGTCTTCAGCTTTCAGTTGCCAGTTTTTTTCTTACTGACTACTGACAGCTGATGACTTTTATCAGTTATTTTCAAGTGCTTCTACTATAGAGTTTAGAAATTCTCCAGCTTGGAGACCGTCAAAAACACGATGGTCAGCTGCCAGGCATAAACGTATGGTTGGTCGGACACAAAGTTCGCCGTCAATTACTACAGCCCGTTCTTTCATACGACCTGCAGCTAGCATACAACTTTGCGGCGGACAGATAACGGGAGCAAATTCATCGACACAACCCAGTCCGATATTAGTCAGAGACATAGTAGCACCCAAAAGCGCACTTCCAGGCAGTTTGCCTGCTCTGGTCGCTACTGTGAGTTCATAACGTTTCCGGACTAAGTCCATAATATCAAGTTTTTCAGCCTCACAAATAACAGGTATCATAAGCCCGTCATCAAGCCCGACCACAAACCCGAGATTAACTGTTTCAAATTCATGTATACAGTCTCCGTCCCAAATCCGGTTAGCACGAGGGCAATCATTTAATGCTTTGATGGTAGCCCAGAGCATCAAATCTGTATAAGTTGGTTTCGGATCCTTATCTTTGTCCCAGTTCTCAAGAAGTCCTTTTCGTTTGGCAATCAACGCCGTCGCATCCACTTCCGTACGCAGATAAAAATGTGGTACTGTAGAGAAACTTTGCGTAGTAATCCCAGCTACAGCTTTACGCATGGTTGACAATGGTATTTTCTTCATTTGTTTTTTCCTTTTTATTTTTTCCTTACATCTAATTCCCATAAAATTCTCTTAAAAAATGATTCTGTCGACAATCATTCTGTCGATTACTCCAGACTTGTTCCAGTTGAAAGATCGAATTCAGCGGTTAATTCTGTATTTTTTATATCCAAAGAGTCAAATTTACAGTTGAGAGTAATAACATTCGATCCCATCCAGCCGAGTCTTCTTTCAAGCCGCCACTGAATATTAGCATCTTTATTACTTTTCATTCCAATGATTTTGTATTCACCGGATTGAGAACATGCCCCCTTTGCGAAAACATCGTCCATCAAACCGGAAAAATGCCTGACATAACAAGCGTACAAATAGTCCCGGTCATAACAAACTTCAGTTACAATTTCATATATCCAATCATGTAATTTCATTGCTGTTCCTTACCAGTTTAAAATAGTTTTATCCGAGACAAATCGTGTTTTGGTTTTCATCGGTGCTTTGTCTTTTTTCATGTGATCACGCAGATATATTGGATAAACGTTGGGGGACTCATTGCGCGGGCTGATGTCTACCACCGTATTGCCGCGGAAAGCAATCTCGTAAGTGGTGTACTCTTTTTTGTCTTT
>QNES01000299.1 GCA_003645255.1 Gammaproteobacteria bacterium | reverse complement strand
TAGGGTTGTCATCATACTGCTAGTGAGCAGCAGTTGTTTTCTAACTTGAATTAGGAGATATTTATTATGAAAAAAATACTGACATTTTTTGTCATCGCATTGCTAATTAGCGGTTGTTCGCCTACTCCAGAAATATGGGGTGGTACTCAACCACCGCCACCAGTTGGACAAAATTATCCTGTAGCACAAACCGCACTAGTGATAGGTAACAGTGCTTATAAATACCAACAGCTAAAAAATCCTATCAATGATGCCCGTGCTGTGGCTAAAACTCTGGAAAGGCTTGGATTTGATGTCACGCTGAAAACGGATTTAAATCTTCAAGCCATGAGGGGGGCTATCCATGATTTTAAAAGTCGTTTATCAGCAAGCTCACTAGATGATGTTGGGATATTCTACTTTTCCGGGCATGGTGCTCAAGTCAAAGGGCAGAATTATCTACTCCCTACAGACAATGGTGGAATTAGTAGCGAGGCGGATTTGAAAAAATATGCGGTCCATGCAGATAAAGAAATTTTTGGCATGATGAAAGTGGCTAACGCCGGTATGAATATCATCACCTTGGATGCTTGCCGTGATAACCCTTATGCGAATTCAATTAAAAGTCTTACTCGCGGTTTAGCACAAATGCCACCGCCTACTAAAAAAAGAGGCAGTTTGTTAGTTGCCTATGCTACTGCACCTGGGCAAACTGCATCAGATGCTGGACCTGGTAATCACGGAGTATATACTTATTATTTGCTCGATGTACTTAACAACGTTCAATCGACAACGCGCATAGACAAGGCATTTGGCAAAGTACGCGATTTAGTCAAGCAAAAAACTAAGCAAGAGCCTTGGCTGCAAACGTCGTTGAAACAGTTTTGTTATTTTGGCGGGAAATGTAGTCAGCCATAATGGCTAAGAACTGACGCTCCAACAGTTAATAATAACTAAGGTACCTAAAGTTCTATGATTGAAAGAACTCTAAAAATACTATTTCTTTAAGAAATAGTATTTTTCATTCTTTCAACATATTAAAGGATTTAGGAAGACTTACTTATTTCAAAATAACCATGCGACTAGTGAAAAATAAAATATCCCTAATACATTGCGGTTCTTTTCTTTTTATTATGTGTCTATTTGGCATCCAATCTCTTTATGCAGATAATGGCAAAATGGCATTGGTAATAAGTAATAGTGAATATAGCTATAGAAAGCCTACACATAATATTGCTAATGATGCTCAAAACATGAATGATGTATTGATACAACTTGGTTTTGATGTGACTCTGAAAATGAATTTAGATTATAGAGCCATGGAAAGTGCTATTCATGAATTTACAAATAGATTAAAAAACATGCCACAAAGTACGGGATTATTTTATTTTGCAGGGCATGGAGCGCAAGGGCAAATACAACACTTTTTGCTGCCTGTTAATAATTCTTATATTCGTTCTGAAGGGGATTTGAAATATGACGCGGTTTCTGTGAATAAAATTATAGAGCGAATGACAACGGCAAGCAGTAAAAGTATCATTATCTTAGATGCTTGTTATGATAAACCCTATAATTCTTGGAACGCGCAAAGCCTTTGTCACGGTTTGATAAAAAAAACATTGCCCTTTTCAAATCAAAGTGGTTTTATAATTGCCTACCCTCATGAAGAAACTATAAGAGGTAATAATATCTATACTGAAACCTTAGTTCAAACACTAAAACAGGCAATAGAAAAAAGTATAGGCATAGAAAGAATGTTTATGCGAGTCGATGCCGCTGTTGAAAAAAATAGTTATAGAAGACAAGTACCTTGGCATCAGCGAATTAATTTAGAAGATTTTTCTTTAGGGGGAATTAAAACACCTAGAACGTCACAATGTCGTTGTTGTACGGGTGGTTTTTATCCTACTTGCTATCCTTGCCCTTGTCAGTAACGGTATTTAAACAGATTTGAAAAATAGTATTTCTAACACGCTTTATGTAATGGTATATTTTTTTATAAGAAATCACTTTTGATTTTATTTTAATTTGTCTTTCACTTTTCTTATGGAGGTAATATGAGTAAATCGTTGTATCTATTGATGATACTATCTTTTATGGTGACACTAGGTGGCTGTAATGATGATGAGGGTATTTCGGTTCCAAATCATGCACCTACCTATTCAGTCAAGATGGGGGGGATTTTTCCCTTTACTGGTGGTTTGTCAGAAAAGGGGAAACCACGTCATCAAGCAGCATTATTGGCTGTTGAACATTTAACTGAAGCAGGTTTTTCTGTGGGATGGGTAGTAGCTGACAGTGAAACTATTCCTGAAACGGGTGTGAAAGTGGCACGCGAGTTAATAGAAAAAGGAGGAGCGAAGATAATTATCGGTGCTGCATCAAGTGGTGTGACAATCGCTATTGCTAAACAGGTAACCATTCCGAATCAAGTACCACAAATATCCTACTCTTCTACTTCAGTTGAAATTACTGATCTGGAAGACGATAAGAATAGAAATTTTTTGTTCCGTACAGTCGTTTCAGATAAACTGCAAGGAGGGGTGTTGGCTAAATTAGCCTTTGATAAAGGTTACAAACGTGTTTCTGTTCTCTATGTGGATGATCCATACGGAAGAGATTTGAATGAATCATTCACTAAGCGCTTCAAAGAACTTGGTGGTGAAGAAGTTGTTGCCGCTGCTCACGAACAAATAGGGGGTAGTGATCTTACAGATAATCAAAAAGCTAAGGATATATTGCTAGCTGGACTGCAAGAAGCTCATACTGGAGAAACAGAGGCACTTATTGCTATGAGTTATTCACAATATGTAAAGGTTTTTCTGCCAATGG
>QNES01000298.1 GCA_003645255.1 Gammaproteobacteria bacterium | reverse complement strand
TAAGGCTAATCCGTTTGGGCTATATGATACAGTCGGGAACGTATGGGAATGGTGTACTGATAATTGGCATGAAAATTATGAAGGTGCGCCGACTGATGGGAGTGTCTGGAAGGGAGGAGAAGAGAGTCTCCGAGTGCTGCGTGGCGGCTCGTGGTACTACGACCCGTCCTTCGCCCGTACCGCCTTCCGCTACGGGGGCTCCCCCGACGTCCGTTACGACGACTTTGGTTTCCGTGTGGCTGCGCGGATTCTTTAACCTTTTACTCTTTTTTCCCTTTTTTCCCTTTTACTCTTCTTCGATTTTTTTTTGGGAGTTTTAGGGGTTTAAGGCCCGCGCTTTAGCGCGGGCCAGGCGCGATTTTTTCGATAAAACACACAAAATTAGTGTGGTTTATCGACTTGTACTCGAATGATTTCTTCAATGTGTTGCTGTTTGTTTTTTAAACTACAAGGATTGTATATAAGAAAGGATTAAAAGCGGGAACTACATGGATTGTATATACTTGATGTCAGTCTTAGTACTTAGTACAACTTCTTTCCGAATCAAACGGATTTTTCAGTTTGATTTAGGAACGTGTATGCTTGCCCTCGTTATTTTAAGCACGTTCCTGAGTACAACGGATGAATAGATGCTTCGTTACCGGGGTTTAGCTGCGATCAATTAACAGATTGTCATTTGAAGATAAAAAATCCGTTGATTTCCCTAATCCGTTGTACTCAATCTGGATTTTTGGAAAGTTTCACTCGCATTTTTTATGCCCTAATCTGATTAACGATTTTAAATTAGGAATGAGTAAATACTAATCGTTCAAAATTGAGATTGAGAATATTAAGTTGCTCAATAAAGTTCCGTTGAGAATAACAATATGTTATACTCGATGATCAAATTTTTTAAAAACAGTGAACTACAAGGATTGTATATAATAAAGGATTTAAACCAGGTACTTTAGATGTTCTATCGTTTTTTAGATAAATAATTTCAAAAGGGCATACGCGGTGGTTTGCCCCTACAAAAAACCGTGACATAAATAGATTCTTTTCGGTGCGAACTTTTGTTATCGCCCTGAATGTGAAATTATTTAAAAACGATAATCCCTTCTTATATACAATCATTGTCGTTCTCGGTTTTCAAGATTAAAAACTTGATCATCGAGTTATACTTAATATTCTAGCTTTTAAAGTCAAAAGGCTTCAAGAAGAATACTATTTTTTTCCAAAAAGCGTATTTCTAGTGGCTCATATTTAACTGATGACAACTGAAATGAGAAACAATATACAATACCCGTTATCGGAAATAATTGGCGAACCGGATTTATTTGTCGGGCGCGAAAAAGAATTTCGTCTCCTCAACAAATGGCTTTCAAATATTCCCAAACGCTTGTCAAAATCCAGGGTGATTTTAGCGCGGCGAAAAAGTGGCAAGACAGCCATCGTGCAACGGATTTTTAATCAACTTTGGAGTGAAAATGGGGCTGTTATCCCGTTTTATTTTTCGTTTGAGGAAAATAAAATTTGGTATCCCGATTTAGCCATTAAGTACTATTGTGCTTTTGCTTCACAATATATTTCTTTTTTAGAAAGAGATGAAAAATTGGTGAGTAAATGGCTTTCCCTTGAAAAAATTCGCCAATATGCTATGGAAAATAGTCTCGAAAATTTTGTAGAAGAGGTTGACTTTCTTCAAAACAATCGAAAAGTCGGTGGTAGTCATGGTTTAATGTGGGATATCGCTTGTTCAGCTCCCCATCGTTTTGCGGCTGTTTATAAAAAACGTTTTTTAGTGATTTTAGATGAATTTCAATATATCACTCAATCGGTTTATCGAGATAAAAAATGCGAAGGTAAACCCGATGAATCATTACCGGGTAGTTACCATTCCCTTTCGGAATCCAAAATGGCTCCCATGCTGGTAACGGGTTCTTATGCCGGCTGGTTACTCAATATTATGCATGAGTATTTAGAAGCAGGGCGACTGAAACCGACGCATTTTTCGCCTTATCTGACATCCGATGAAGGTTTACAAGCCGTTTATCAATATGCCCGATTCTACGGGGAAGAAATAACGAATGAAACAGCCGTTCAAATTAACGAGCTGTGTATGGCAGATCCCTTTTTTATTTACTGTGTGATTTACAGTGATTTTGAAGACAAAGATTTGAAAACCTCAGAAGGTGTGATTAATACCGTCAATTATGAAATTTCGGATGACACGGCTGAAATGTTTTTAACTTGGAGCGAATACCTGAACAAAATATTAGATCAGGTGAATAATCGAAATGCCAAAAACCTGTTGCTGCATTTGAACAAGCATTCAGATCGTTATTGGACACCACAACAACTCAAAAAGGAATTATCTCTTGATTTAGAAGTCAGTGAAATTCAAAAGGAATTGATCATTTTGTCAAAAATTGATGTGATTGATAGAGGCACTTCTAATATTGATTTTAGAGGTTTGCAAGATGGCACACTTAATTTAGTCTTACGTCGTTGTTTGGAAAAAGAAATTGAAGGTTTCGCACCGAATTTTTCAAAAGAGTTTAGCGTGATAATTGAAAAACTCAATACTGAAAATCGCTCATTGCGGGGAAAGCTAAGTTATTACATCGGAATTGTGGGTGAACACTTGTTAGCGACGGCTTTTCGGAGTCGTAAGCGATTTCGGTTGTCAGATTTTTTTGAGAATGTTGCTGATAAGACGGAATTGAATCTCATATCAGTCAGGGAGCGTTTTCTTCTTCAGCGCGAAGATGGCAAGGGAATGGAAATTGATATTGTGGCGGAATCAGATTGTGAACGGGTAGTTTTAGTTGACGTTAGAAAGAG
>QNES01000297.1 GCA_003645255.1 Gammaproteobacteria bacterium | reverse complement strand
TCCAGCCAGCGTTAGGCGTAGCTGATAGATTGATGGTTTGACCACCGTTAAACTCGTAGCTGCATTGATCACTATTGGCACCACATAGAATACCTTGCGGAGAACTGCTCACGGTGCCATTTTCAATCCCAGAAATACTCAGGGTGCGAGGTCCTAACTTAAAGTTAGCCGTGCAGGTGACATCGCTGACCAAAAATATTTTATCTTTATAACAATCGCTACTGCCACTGAAGCTCACAAACTCTGAACCGACATTGGCTGTCGCTGTCAAGGTGACAGACTCGCCTGTATCAAAAGTCTGTTCGCAGGGCGCATTGTCATTATGACAGTTAATACCAGAAGGCTCACTGGTCACTTTACCAAAACCATTGCCACTATATTTCACGGTGACAGTCATGGTGGAAGGTAAGGGCTGGGAAGGAGTAGGTGTGGGAGCCGGTGATGAACTATCATTATCGGTAATATTGACGGTTACATCCCCTAACGCTAATGTCAGTGGATAATTCGCATCGTTTACAGTACCACTAATAGCATGGGAAATAGTACCGATATAACTGTCTTCTATAGCACTATCATCAATGGCTTTCACGGTGATGGTTTGGGCAGTATTCCAGTCACCATTGGTGAAAGTCAAAGTGACAGTATTACTAAAAGTCGTGCCATCACTACTAATTTCCGTTTGCGTATTATCAACTGTGACAGTTATTTCTACATTATTAGTTGGCTGACTGCTTAACTTAATGTCATAACTACCAGTTGTACCACCTTCAGTAATGCTTATACTGCCGCCTATGCTAGTACCATCAATACCAGCAGTATCATCATCTTGCACAGTGACAGTTACATCAGTTGGATTAACACTATCATAATCATTATCTCCGCTTGTGCTAGTACCAATTTGGATTGTGCAAGTTTGATTGCCATCAACAATATTATCGTTTTGCGCTGCCACCGTGAAAGTTGTACCGGTGTTCCAGTTAGCATTAGCAATAGTGGTTGAGGTAGATGAAATACTACATTGCCCATTGTTAGTACTGATAGAAGCAATTGAAACATCATTGGTTCCAGAAGGTTTCGTATTTAAGGTAATAGCAAAAGTCGCTGTTCCACTCGGTTCACTGACGGTCAGGGTGCTTGGATTAACAGTAATTCCCGGTGTGTCATTGTCCACAGTCGTGACACTAACGGTTTGAGCGTCTAATGGATCATACTGGTCATCACTACTAGCATCGACAATACTGAGGGTAATGGTTGTCGTTTTATTGCCATCACTACTAATATCATCAACACCAGTCACAGTGACAGTTTGAGCGGTATTCCAATTACTTGATGTAAAAGTCAGCGAAGCTTTATCAACAGTTGCTTCACCAATATCACCACTACTAACTGAGATGACAACATCAGAAGTTGGTTTGGTCTCTAAAACGACTGTGAAGGTATCTGTTGTGCCAGATTCGTTTACTGAAGTTCCACTACTTTCTGTCACGGTAAAGCCAGCGTCATCATTATCTGTAATGGTTCCCACGCCTTCTGTTGCCCCCGAAATCATCGAAAGTTGGGCATTGCTACTGGGATTACTTAAATTGACTTTAAATTCTTCGCTTGTGCCTTCATCAATCTCATCACCACTGATAGTAACCGTGACAGTTTTGTCTGCATTTGTACCAGCAGCAAAAGTCAGTATTGTAGCAGTTATTGCGGTATAATCACTTCCAGCAATTGCGGTGTTATCAGCAGTGGCATAATTCACGGTAACATCAGAAGTGGCAGCATGGCTTAAGCTGACGGTAAAGTCAATGGTTTTGGTGCCAGAATCGCCTTCTGTGATTGCCGTTGGATCATTAATGGATAATTCAAAACAACCGTCATTGGCATCAACATTATTAGCACCGCCCGGGGTAATACACTTAAGTTTAAAATCTGCACTGTTATCATTCGTGTCAGTGCCGTCTGTATAGCGGGAAAGACCAACTAAAGCTTCAGTATTGCTATCTGCTGCTGTAGTACCGGTTGTTTCGGTGTAAGTTGCCAGTGCGGTATCGCCGTCATAACTAACCGTATCAACAAAAACACTTCCTTTTTTGATAGCAATAGCATCAGGAGAACCATTTTGAATTAAATCAGTATCAGTTGCATGATCCTGATCACAATTGGCAACTGTAGCAGGATTTCCACAAATTACATGGTAATCACCAGCCGCTAAACTAACATCAGGTAGAGTAATTGTTCTATATACGGTATTAGTAGCATCATCAAATAAGTCAACTGTATAACCATTTAAACTAACCGCCGTAGTGCTGAAATTTTTGATTTCGATGAATTCGGCAGTGTCTGTTGAAGGCTGGTCATAGTCGATTTCGTTGATGACTAATTGTTGATTAGTAATCTCTATATCCATATGTTCTGAATACTCATTGGCACTCACTTTAGCTTCAAATGTTAATGGAAATAACTCGTCAGAGACCTCAACTTCAATGTTAACAGATACACTGGAGATATCTCCCGGGTTATCCACACTCAGATCTGTCAATGAACAAGCGAGAATTGGGAAATTGCTAGTGTCACACATAGCACTATCTGAGTTAACTGATTGTAGTTCGACATTGTTATCCAACGTTATCTCCAGACTAACCCCGGTTGCAGGAATAGGTGCATCAGCACTTAAAGTAACTACAACATTGTAACTAAGTGTACTCCCTGTGGCCGGGAGCGATAATGGGTCTGGCGAATCAGTGATGGAGACTGATAAAACACCGTTTATTGGTCTCTCTTCAGCAGGATTTATAGGAAAATCAGGTAAGTCAGTGTAAATCCGTTCAAAACATTCTGTGTCAGTTTCATAAGTACACTGAGCAGAATTATT
>QNES01000296.1 GCA_003645255.1 Gammaproteobacteria bacterium | reverse complement strand
TACCGATCAGCACCGAAGTCATTGAATCAAATCCCGATTGCCAAATCAAAGGCGGGTTTGAAAAAGGTAAACTGGTAATAGAAATTGACACCCGTCATCAAAATCACCCTCAACGATTATCAATAGGTACCAAAATTCCCTTACATTGGTGTCAAGACTCATCTTTTGAAGTTCAGGAACTCAGTGCTCTGATGTGGCCAATTCGTTACCGTACAGGGCTATCGCTCTATAAAGGCTTATCTGGTATAGCTTAAAGCGCATTACTATTTTCATGAGTGTAATTTATCCCTATGGAACATGCACAAAATAACTTCCACAATGTCGCATAAAACCTGACAGGTTTAGTTTTCGAGGTTTCCGTTTTTTGAAGAAAAACGGAAACCTCGAAACGAAGTTATTTTATGCACGTTCCTATAGAAAAATAGATAATAAATTCAGCGTGATAAGATACTTATCATAAAAATGGGAATGCGATATCTAGCTTTCCATGTCAAAAAGGATTATACTATCGAAACACTAAGGAAAACAAACAAGAGAGGCTATTAATTATGTCACAATACTTGACCACCGTTATCGAAGAACATTTTAAATCATTACCTGACCCTCGACGCAAAACAATGAACCTACGTCATAAATTGATTGATATTTTAATCATAGCAATTTGTGCAATAATATGTGGTTCAGATAGTTGGGTAGCCGTGGAAACATTTGGTAAGGCGAAAGAAGATTGGTTTCGGCGTTTTTTAGAACTTCCAAATGGTATTCCTTCTCATGACACTTTTACAGATGTGTTCAGAAAACTTGCCTCAAGACAGTTTGAAGCTTGCTTCACATCTTGGACAGAATCCATATCAGAACTATTTGAAGGAGAAGTTGTTAGTATTGATGGAAAAACATTACGTCGTTCTCACGATAAGGGGAACGACAAAAAAGCAATACACATGGTAAGTGCTTGGGCATCAAAGAATTATTTGGTGTTAGGGCAGGTTAAAACCGATGATAAATCAAATGAAATTACAGCCATTCCAAAACTGCTATTAGGCTTGGAATTAAAAGGTTGTTTGGTCACGATTGATGCAATGGGCTGTCAGAAAAAGATTGCAAAAGTCATTATTGATCAAGAAGCCGATTATCTTTTAGCCGTAAAAGATAACCAACCCAAACTTTATCAAGCAGTACAAGACTATTTTACACAAGTAAATAAAGTTAATTTTGAAGGTTATAATGTGGATTTTGCTGAAACGAATAATGAAGGACATGGGCGTATTGAAACAAGACGTTGTTGGGTTGGACATGATGCACTTCCTCAGATAGAAGGTTCGGAGAATTGGGAAGGACTTCAAACGATTGTCATGCTTGAGTCTGAAAGAACCGTTAAAGAAGAAACAACTATTGAACATCGTTACTATATTAGTAGTACAGAAAGTTCAGCAGAAAGTTTATTATGTGCTAGTCGAGAGCATTGGGGAATCGAAAATTCATGGCATTGGAGACTAGATATTGCTTTTCGGGAAGACGAATCAAGAATACGTAAAGGTAATGGTGCCGAAAACTTGGCAATTTTAAGGCATATTGCTTTAAACTTACTGAATAAGGAAGATACGGCCAAACTTGGCATGAAGAATAAACGTCTCAAAGCCGGCTGGGATGCTTCATATCTCGAAAAAGTGTTAGCTGGTCTTGCTTTATAGAGCGATAGCCCTGTTAATTGGCTCAATCATAATACTGGTTCTGAGCCAAATGGCATTGAAGGAACAAAATGCGTTATGGCAATTGTTTAGTGGAAAGGCAGACGGATTTAAATACGGTGATGCCCACTATGAGTGGCAAGCACCAGAAGATAAATCATTAATTTACCAATTGTATCAAAAGTATTTAAGCGAGGGGATTAAAATGTCTTATACTTATGAAGATTTTCACCGTGATTACACCATGCCCTTCATTGAATCGTTGCCGACAGAATTGAAATTGAAAGGGATTTCGCCTGAAGAACGTTTAAAAGGGCTGCCACCTTCGGAGGTGTTTAAGCAGTTTAGTCCTTCTGAAATTGAAGCCTATTTGCTGAAGCTAAAAAAGGAGAATCAATCAAAGTGATTTGGTTGTAACTACTCAGGGCTTGAGTAAAGCGAGTGTAGGGTGGGTAGCAAACGTCGGGTGGGTTTCGCTACCACGATACGCCGTCAGCCTCGCTGCACCCACCAATTTTCATAAATGCCACCACTTTAAAATAACTAATCATGAGCGACACGGTTATACCGAAAAAAGCCATTAAATGGCATGAACTAATGGGATTGGGCTTGACAGACTTTTTTATCAATTCCATTTATAAAGTGAAAACAGAACAAAACATGTCAGTCAAGCCCCAATATGTAGACGTGCTGATTATCTCGAAGTCAACCGGCAAACCGATAAAAAGGTTACCCGATGGCTTTGAATTTCTGAGGGATTATAATATCATAACGTATAAATCCTTGAATGAATCTCTTAACCAATGGGCAATAGTCGAAATCCTTGGGCATTACGCCAGCTATCGTAAAATTGTCAGCCCCAAAGAGAAACTATTACCCGAATCAAAGTTTCAAGTTTTTGCGATTTGTACCAGTTATCCGCAAAAACTGTTAGGCTCGACAAATCAATTTGGAGTGGAAGTTAAAAAAATAAAAGAGGGTGTTTACCAGATCGAGTCGAAGTTAATTGGCTCAATCATAATACTGGTTCTGAGCCAAATGGCATTGAAGGAACAAAATGCATTATGGCAATTGTTTAGTGGAAAGGCTGACGGATTTAAATACGGTGATGCCCACTATGAGTGGCAAGCACCAGAAGATAAATCATTAATTTACCAATTGTATCAAAAGTATTTAAACGAGGGG
>QNES01000295.1 GCA_003645255.1 Gammaproteobacteria bacterium | reverse complement strand
AAGACGAAGATTTGATAGTGACTAAAAAGTCGGGGGAAACAGCGGTGCCCTTATCTTCAACTTTGGCAAACCTGATTCCCTTGGAAAAGGAAATACCTATTCCCACCACACCACCTAATGCGACGGTCCAACTCGCTGTACAATTTCGCGCCCCCGATTGCCCTTGTACAACGATTAGCTATTGGAAAATGGTTGATGAATTTGGTGGAATCTGTTTTCCCGAAATGAGGGGAGTAGCGTGTCAAGTCAGAGTGGTGGCTATTTGAAGTAATTATTTAGCAAGGGCAGGGTATAAGTTATCAGTTATTTAATCAATACGATATTGATCAAATATTTAGAAATTTTTTCCAAAAATCGGATTTCATTGGTTTTTAAAATAACGAAGTCATTATTAATTTTTAATTAAAAAAGGAATTAACTGCTTTTGCCCTGTATTTCTGATTGAAGCCTGGGTTAGAATTACAAACATTAAGGATTAAGTTATCAGCGAGCGTAGGGTCACTGCCATTAAGTTAAGCTTTTTCGTGAGGACAACCATAAAGGATTGCCCCTACATCTGTACGGTTCGTAGGGGCAATCCCTTGTGGTTGCCCTTAACTTAATGGCAGTGGAGCGTAGGGTGGGTAGAGCGATAGCGAAACCCACCATTCTCCTGACCCCAATTATTTTCCATGCAGGCGCGTCGGAACCCGTTTTTCGTAGGGTGGTTTCGAGGTTTTAGTCAGGTAGCCCACCGAAATAATCACCAAATGGTTATGGTGGGCAATAAAAACACGTTGCCACCCTACTTTAAGCCATGCTACGCTCGCTATATTCTTAAATTTGACCATGTCACTTGCAGATGTGGTTTAAATTTAATGAGTAATTCAGTCACGTCGGAATCGTTTTGGCATTTTCCTCGGATCGTTTTATCATTATCTTCGATACTTAACTGTTCAGCACCTTCCGAACTGACAGTACTGATTTCTAAACCGTCGATTATTAACGTCGTCTGTATTGAGCATTCGGGCATATCAAAGGATAGTTTGACTTGTCGCTGATTGTCATCTGATAAAAGATAACACCAAAATCCATCTTTAGGTTGAGATTCATAAGGTTCTACACCAAAAGCAGATAAGAAATCCATTTCATCGGGATAGTTAAAACGTTTATTCAGCATCAGTGTCCTCCTTTTATTATGACTGTTGTGAATCTTCTGGTACCATCACTCATAATTTCCCAAGCCGATTCAAACTTTGCAAATCCGCCCGGACCAGCAAACAAAGATTCTCTGATTTCAAATTGACTATTTTTATATGTCCAAGTTTTTATGATATTGCTTGGTTCATTGACAATTCCATCAAAATGATTTTGGATCAAAATCTGCCCATTGACATCGTCTGGAACGCCAAGCCGCCTCATCTGCGCCAAGTTTTGCTTGGTGCGCGGCAAATTATGCGACGCATTTTTTGTGCCGGATGCCTTACCAAACAGATAATCAAACTTTCCCAAATCTATTATTGCCTTTTTCAATTGAATATCTCGTTCAGATAGAACTTTGTTTTTGTATGAAATATTATATCATAAAAATAGTCGCTTAATTTTTGTTAAAAAAAAGGCTGAAGTCAGCCTTGATAATTTATTTGCAAGCGCGTTTTTTTTTAAAAGAGGAATGGTGGGTTTCGCGGTACCCACCCTACTTTAACCCATGCTACGCTTGCTAAGAAGTCTGGGGAATCTGCGGTGCCCTTATCTTCAACTTTGGCAAACCTAATTCCCTTGGAAAAGGAAATACCTATTCCCACAACACCCCCTAATGCGACGGTCCAACTCGCTGTACAATTTCGCGCCCCCGATTGCCCTTGTACAACGATTAGCTATTGGAAAATGGTTGATGAATTTGGTGGAATTTGTTTTCCCGAAATGAGGGGAGTAGCGTGTCAAGTCAGAGTGGTGGCTATTTGAAGTGATTATTTAGTAAGGGCAGGGTATAAGTTATCAGTTATTTAATCAATACGATATTTACCAAATATTTAGAAATTTTTTCCAAAAATAGAATTTCTTTCTTAAAAAGTACTTTGATGCTTTTTAAAGCAAGCGGGGTAAAAGCTTCGCTGCAACCCACCATCATCTAAACGAGTTGATAAATTTTTTGGGTCTTAAAATTAAAAGTTAACCTAAATGTGTTGTTAATGTTAGGAACGTGCCTGAAATAACTAGGGCAACCATTCAGTCTTGCCCCTACATCAATTGAGATATCGTAGGGGTAATCCATTGCTCCAACCCTAAAGTTGTCGAAGTGATTTCAGGCACATACTTAGTTGTTGCAATATTTTTAGAGTTTTTCCCGAGTTCCAAAACGAGCTGAACGGTTGCCCTTTTAAGTTATGTCTACCTAAGCCGGCGCAAAACTTTTCGAGTTAACTATTTGGATACAAAAATATTAGGAGAAATTTATGAAGAAGTTATTTATCTATCTTGTTTTGTTAATACTTGGGGTGGGATGTAGTCAAACGGAACCATTACATATTGGTTCTAAAGATTTTACTGAGCAGTTTATTTTAGCGGAAATCGTCGCTCAATTGCTGGAAAATGAAAAGATTCCCGTTAAGCGTTCTATACCTTATGGAGACACTTTTTCTAATCTGGAAGCCATAAAAAATGGTGATTTGGATTTATATATGGAATATATAGACTTTCAGAAAAGTCAAAGCTATCAGACCTGTCAGGTTTTAGAAACCTGACAGGTCTTTAGGCCAAAATCTTTATCTGAACAGCTATAACGGTACTGGGCTAATTATGTTAGGTCGTCCACCTGTCAACGATGGTGATAAGGCATTTGCTGAGGTGAAAAAACTTTTTAAGCCCCTGGGTTTAGAATGGCTGGATCGACTCGGTTTT
>QNES01000294.1 GCA_003645255.1 Gammaproteobacteria bacterium | reverse complement strand
AGATGAATATGATAAACCCATTGTCGAGCATATTGATGATATCGAAAAAGCCACCAAAAACCGTGAAATTCTTCGGGATTTTTTCGGTGTTTTGAAATCTTCCGACGCTTTTTTGCGCTTTGTATTTTTAACGGGCGTGTCTAAATTTTCCCGCGTGTCGATATTTTCTGAATTAAATAATTTGCGAGATATTACCTTCTCGAAACAATTTGCTACATTAGTTGGCTATACACAAACAGAGTTGGAAAGTTATTTTGATAAATATATTCAAAGCCTTTGTTTTGAGTTGGGCATAAAGAAGGCACCGTTGCTGGAGAAAATTAAGACTTGGTATAACGGCTATTCTTGGAATGCCAAAGACAAATTGTATAATCCGTTTTCCATTCTCAATTTGTTCGCCGAACAACAATTTGACAATTATTGGTTTGCCAGTGGAACCCCAACCTTTCTGATGAAGTTAATCAAGAAGACAACACTTGATGTCACCCTGCTTGAAAACACAAAAGTTTCAAAGATGGTTTTTGATAGTTATAATATTGAGAATCTAAACGTTTTTGCGCTGTTGCTTCAAACCGGTTATTTAACCATAAGCGAAATTGATCAAAAAGCGAGAACGCTTCAATATGTTTTGAACTACCCCAATTTTGAAGTGAAACAAGCTTTTATTACCTATCTGTTTGACAGTTTTACTCAAAATGAATTAGGAAAAATCGAACCCGCTGTCGAAAATTTACGCCACTATTTACAAACGGAAAATCTCGAAGGCTTTATGAACATCATCCGTGCCCTATTTGCCAAAATTCCGTATCCGTTACATATCGAACAAGAGGCTTATTACCATTCCTTGTTTTATATGATATTGGTATTGATGGGCGTTGAAATTGATTTAGAAGTGTTAACTGATAAAGGGCGAATTGATGGCGTATTGGCTTTTGAGGAGAAAATTTATCTGATTGAGTTTAAATATGGTAAAGCAGGTAGTAAAATGGACAGCTTAACTAACAAAGCACTCAAGCAAATCAAAACCAAAAATTATGGCGAACGCTTTTTGAATGAGCCGCGCCCGCGAGTGTATCTGGGTGTTGGCTTTGCTGGGAAGGAAATTGGGTATCAAAAAGTAACCCGTCTCGAAGCGGATATTATATCGCCCTAGATGGGCAACCGGATTGCCCCTACCAACTGATAGTTGAATGGAATAACATTAGACTTGTCCAAAAATAAATTCAAAGCCTTATTTTCGGACAAGTCTATTGCCGATTTTCAGGCTGGTAAACCCAATCTGAGGTATATTAAAATTTATAGCTGGCTCGGCTAAGGAAATATTAAGGGCAAATATTAAGGGCAAATATTAAGGGCGAACACAAGGGCGAACACAAGGGCGAACACGCAGGTTCGCCCCTACAAAAACAGCGCAATTATTAATTCGCCAAAGCTGTCTCTTGTATGACAAGCTCATCTAAATGTTCCATTGGGTCTTCTCCTTCATCAACAATCAGCGCGTAGAAGATATATGTTCCACCCAATCCAGGTGGTACTTCAAAATCTAGCAAACGGTGAACAACCGTCTGGCTTTCCAAAGATTCCTTGAACGCTTGAGCGATAGGAGAAAATTCATTAATGCCAAGCGGTGTTCTATAAATCAGTTCACCTGACGGCATTGAAATAGCCACCCATAATCAACGCGCTTGAATCGTCCAACATTGACATCTATTTTTACCTCTGCGCGAACAAAATCACCGACTCTGTAATAATCTTCTATGCCCTGAAATTCAATAATCGTACAGTTTTCTAAGGAAATGGTTTCTTCGGCTTGAGCAGATAAGTCATCATTATCAGTGACAGTCAGCGTGATTGTCGGCTGACAGCTTTTGTCTCCTGCAAATGTCAATTCCGCTGTTTTTCCTGAAGCCGTTTGTTCATCAGAAGTTGTCCATTCATAACGCTCGATTTCACCATCCGGATCATAGAAGTCGCTGGCATCCAATTTGACAGTCAAGGGTGCCATTCCTGATAAAGGTGATGCTGTAAAAGATGCGGTAGGTACTTGATTGGTGACAGTTACCGTTTTTTGGGCAGTCGCCTCGTTTCCGTCATTATCCTTTACCGTTAAGACAATAATATGTTCACCGGGTTCATTGAAGGTTTTTTCTTTCGTTTCACCCGAAAATGTTTGTCCATTGATGGTCCACGTATAACTGCTAATTGAACCAAAGGGATCGACAGAATTACTCGCATCTAATGTGACGGTTAGTGGTGCTTTACCTTGTGAGGGAGATATGGTGAACTCAGCCGTTGGGGATTGCTCACAACTTGGAAATTCATTCAGTTGCTCTTGCCATGACGTATCATCATTCAACTGAGCTTGTTTAATAGGCCATATAGAATAATTAATGTTGATGCCTTTGCACAGTGGATTATTTCTGAGATCAAGGTATGTTAAGTTGATGAAAGTGTTGGAACTTGGAATCGCACCCGTTAATTGATTATTATAGAGATAAAGCAACTCAAAATTAGGCAATGCACTGAAATCGGGAATCGTGCCGGTTAGTTGATTACTTGAAAGACCAAGCCACTCCAAATTAGGCAATGCACTGAAATCGGGAATCGTGCCGGTTAGTTGATTACTTGAAAGATCAAGCTTCGTCAAATTAGGCAACGCACTAAAATCGGGAATCGTGCCGGTTAGTTCATTTCTATAAAGATCAAGCCACGTCAAATTAGGCAATGCACTAAAATCAGGAATCGTGCCGGTTAGTTGATTACCTGAAAGATAAAGCTTCGTCAAATTAGGTAAAGCACTAAAATCGGGAATCGTGCCGGTTAGTTCATTTCTATAAAGATCAAGCCACGTCAAATTAGGCAATGCACTAAAATCAGGAATCGTGCCGGTTAGTTGATT
>QNES01000293.1 GCA_003645255.1 Gammaproteobacteria bacterium | reverse complement strand
GTTATTGCCTTGGCAAATGAATGTCAAGCAGATTTTATAATACTTGATGATTGGAAAGCACGCCAAACCGCAGAAGAACTAGAATTGCCTGTTATTGGAACAATAGCCATTTTACAAAAGGCGATTGTTAAATGGATAAGCGGATGTCCCAGTTTTTGCCTGATGTTAAGGCTTTGTTCATGATCAACCGAACAGATAACGACAAAGGTGTAAAATAGGACCCGTGTCAGTGATCACTTCAGTCATTAGAAAATCCCCATTCCACATCATGTTTCAAAGCATCACGTTGATATTCAATTTCTTCTAAGGTGTCAGTACCAAGCGTTTTCAATGCTTGTTCACGAGAGATCGTGCCTAATAAATAAGCCTCTGTTATGGCTTCTTGATAGAGAAGGTGTAAGTAAGTACGCAAAAGTCTTTTAACATTTTTAATAAAGCTCTCAAGAAAGCATCGAAAATAAAAAATCGGAGATCAAGCCTCGAAAAGACTTATGCGTACCTACTTATTTCAGATTTTAGCAAATATTGGCTCTGAGGAATATACTATTACGTATATTTAAATAATGTTAAAATACTTTTGTACTACTACTTACAACTATCCCAAATCATCCTGGTGACATGCCGGAAGGAACCTTACGTGCCATTTTAAAACAAGCTGGCATTAATCCTAATGACTTTCTAAATAGTTAGCGAGCGTAGGGGAACGAGAATTAAGTATCGCTGCGGGCGAACACGCAGCTTAGCACCGAAAATCACATAATACGTGGGGTCTTGTAGGGGCAGATCTGCGTGTCTGCCCGATACTTAATGGCAGTTTCGCTGCGGGTGGGTAGTTAAAACCACCTTTCCGTGTCTCAATTTTTTATAGGAATATTTGGGGCATTTCCATACTTTTTGCATGGTTGTTATGGCTCTGGTTTAGTACAACGGATTGGGGAAAGCAACGGATTTTAACGACTTTTGTTGAGCGTTTCCCAATCAGTATTATTTTAAAAACTTCCTACTTGCGTTTAAGGATAGTTTAAATGCAACAAGAAAGGTTAAAAATTCTGCAATGGGAATACTTAACCAAACACCATTTATTCCCCCAAAAATTGGAAATACAGAAACACCTACTAGAAGAAATACAACCCCCCGCAATGTGGCAATAACAATAGATTTTTTTGCATCGCCTATTGATGTGAAAAAACTAGTTATTAGTACGTTTAAACCATTTATTAAAAACACAAAAGAATAGATAAATAAGCCTTGAGCTGCAAGGTCTGTAATAACTTTACTGTTATTATCAAAAAATAATTGAACAATAAAGTTTCCGAATACTTGCAGAACCAAAAATATTGATAATCCTAGAATGGCATTGAAACATGCTGCAAAGTTTAATATTGACTTAACTCGTTTAAAGTTCTTTGCACCGTAATTATAACTTAAAACAGGTATCAAACCATCTGAAACACCTAAAAAAACAAGTACGCCAGTAAAATTAATATAATTGATTGCTGTAAAAGCAGCAACTCCATCGGCTCCAACGAGTTTTATCATGGTTAAATTAATCACTAAAATAGAAATAGCCGATGCCAATTCTGAAACGCCTTCAGAGGAACCGTTGTATAAAGCATTTTGCAACAACTTCCATTTAAACTTTCCCTTCAACATCGATATTTGTTGTTTGGGATTAAATGTAATATAACCTGAAACAATACAGCCAATAGTGAATGCTAAGCCAGTTGCCAAACTTGCTCCCATTGTTCCCATCCCCATCTGAATCACAAAGAAAAGACTCAAAATAATATTCAGTATTACAGTTAACGACATGATTACCATTGAAAAACGCGGATGTCCGGTTGCTTTCAACATTGCATCTGAATAAAAGCATAATTCTATGGGCAAAATAAAAGGCACCAATCCTTTTAAATAATTCATAGCATGAGGCAAGAGTCTCTGATCGGCTCCAAGTATAGTCGTAAAATCCTCAGCGAAAAACCAAAGAAATATTGTTAGTGTAATACTAATGGTGAGCAAAGCCCAAAATCCTGTGCTCATGGCATTTCTTGCTTTGGAAATATCTTTTTCACCAACCCCTATACTAACAATTGTTTCACAACCTATACCTATTATCAAAGCAACAACCATGATAAAACTGTAAAAAGGTAGGATAAAGTTAACTCCGCCAAGAGCATCGGAGCCTACATAATTACCAACAATTATTCCATCAATGATATTTTGAAAGCCAAAAAATAAAACAGTCACTACACTGGGAATAGCGTATTTAAAAAACAGTCTTCTGATTGGACTTTCTTCAAGCAAGATTTTATCATCTAAATTACTTTTCATTCTTATTTTGTCTCTTTTATATGCCACATAACACTACACTTATGTTAATCGGCACTAGACAAGGATGGAGAGTGTCCGCTTCAACGACTGGTTATCCAGAGTGCAACCCGAGCCATAGCGACTTGGAGAAGCGTAGCGAGGGTGAAACGTCTCAGCAGGATAACTACTTATTATAAGGCAAATCTTCCAGTATATTCCTAGATATTGACGGGAAATTCGGGAACGTTTGTCCCCATAACTAATTATCCTGACTTTTTCCCCTCATAACAAACGTATTGACCGAGTTATTAGGAAGATATTCCCTATTATGAAATTATCAGGAAAGTTTTCCTTATAATCCCCATATTGACAGGGAATTCAGGAAGATTTTCCCTGTTATGAAATTATCCTTCAAACCAAGCATACTAGTCTAAATCCCAATAAATAAAATATTCTTATTTTGGTTGGCGAAAACGTACCACAAGCTGTAATATCAAGGACAAAAGAGCTGGCATAAAGGTTAGAGTAACCAAGGTTGAGAACAATAGTCCAAACAAAACGATAGCACCTAAACCGCGATAAAGTTCTGT
>QNES01000292.1 GCA_003645255.1 Gammaproteobacteria bacterium | reverse complement strand
TTTTGCTGCTCAATTAAATCCACAGGAGCAAAAGGGACCGTGTTTTATTCTTTTTTCTCATCCTTTTCTCAGATTGTGATATGATATACTTTTTTTTGACGTTGGGCAAGTGGGACACACTCCTTTTTGGTGGGCAACAAAAAGACGTTGCCCACCCTACCCGGCTAGTAACAATGGTAATCATGGTACAGAAATTGGTGGAGTTGGATATGCAAATGGAGTAATTGGTCAAGCAGTTAATTTTGATGGAGTGGATGATTATATTTCTCTTGGTAATCCTGCAAGTCTTAAATTAACTGAATCTCTTACAATAAGCGCATGGATAAACCTTAAAGATGATTTATCCAATCCTGGTGATATACCTGGTCACCCCTATGGTCAAATAGCAGTTATTGTCTCTAAATGGGGGCAAGGGGTAGAGATTGATTCTTACACACTAGTAATGAGTAAATACAATGGGAATCTGGGGGTAGGTGGTGCAATAGGGGATGGTTCTACACCAAGAAATAACCCTATGTTCGGTTTTATTCAACCTCAAACTTGGATGCATGTAACTATGACTTACACATCCACTGCTGGATTGATAAATTTTTATATAAATGGACAACCAGTTGGTTCTTATGAAAATAGTGGGGGAATTTTTACCTCAAATAAAAATGTACTAATTGGGCGTGAAGATTCGGTTAAGCCACGATATTTTCCTGGTCTTATTGATGAAGTTCGTATCTATAACCGTGCTTTATCCGAGTCAGAAATTGGGGAACTTTATCAATTGGGTTCAGAACCGACAAAAACCTACGAAGACGGTTTGAATGAAGGCATCGCAAAATGCAAAAATGATCCCGCATCTTGTGAGATAACAATACCTCCAGAATCTGGTAACTGCTCTGCTGATATTGCCGCTATCATTAGTGAAGACTTGTCTTTGCACATTTCCAAAGCCCAATACAACACTTTGACTGGCACCCAAATATTATGGATTGACTTGACATTCGGTGGAGCAAATGAAGCCGGTGATTTGACGTGGATATTGAGTGATTATGGTGAAGTGGAATAAGTTTGGGTAACGTGTTGTCAACTCTTTCTATCTGAATCAGAATTAAGTACAGCGGATTGACTCTTTGATGTAAATTCGTTTATTTCTCAATTCGTTGTACTACGCTTACCGGATAAATTATTATGAAACCATTATTTTGGATAATGACCATTGCTTTGTTGATGGTACAATTCAGTGGTTGTGCAAGTTTGAATGAATGGGCTGCCAAAAGGGAGAAAAGAGTTTATAACAATTATGCCAACCAATCTTTGGTGAAATGGTATCGCAATCAGTTCCTACCCAAAATGAATGAACTCAGAAAAAATTCATCCTACGGAATGTATGTTGTTGAACAGATAAACCCAGAATTTTTGGGCGTTAAAATTGACTATACTGAGGAAATGAACTATGAGTATCACGATGATTATGCCCCTGTTCACAATAATACCCTCAACTGGTATAAACAATATGTTCAACAACAAGGTGGTTCGATTCAAGGATATAAGCCAGCATTGGCAGAAGCCATAGTTAAAGTAGGTGACTTAAAAATGATTGATAGGCATAATTTGCGCGGCTGCCATTTTGAAAGAACCTTTATTGCCAAAGTGAATGGTGAACTTGATTCAGCCTTTCTTGATGTGACTTGCTACTATCCACATCCGATCATCACGGAACGCTTTGTGAATAGTACTTATGGTTGGATTGCGGTTTTAGATGCGCCAATTTTACGTCAGGCTTTAGATAGACTCCCTAATTCTTTGCTTATGGAAACCCAGATTAATTATTAATATTGAATAATTGAGCCAGGTAGCCAGGTTGGTCGGGTTAGATTGCGCGGCAAAAAAACGTAACCCGACATTTACCTGCCTCATTGAAAAAAATTCAGTTTGTTCCCACGTTGAGTATATTCTTGCAGATTGGTGGTTTAAATTCGTTGTTTTCGTAAATTCGTTGTACTATGCCCTATAACCTATTGCGCTTTTATTGGGCGCATTCCTAAAAAAGCCCTTTTGGTTCAATGAGCCAAAAGGGCTTTTTTTATGCCTACCGTAAATCTAAAATTTAAAAATTAAATCGACCCTGGCCTTTTTTTTCCTAGTTTTGTATAGAACTATTTTTAACGGGGCTTAATACTGCCCATATTTAAATCAAAAGTTCGTAGGGTGGTTTCGAGGTTTCCGTTTTTTGAAGAAAAACGGAAACCTCGAAAAGTGTATTTTTTGCCCACCATCGTAGGCATGATATATGATAATATTGTGGTATTTTAACATTTTGGTGGGCAACAAAAAGACGTTGCCCACCCTACCCGGCTAATGACTCCATCAGAGTTCGTAGGGTGGTTTCGAGGTTTCCGTTTTTTGAAGAAAAACGGAAACCTCGAAAAGTGTATTTTTTGCCCACCATCGTAGGCATGATATATGATAATATTGTTGTATTTTAACATTTGGGTTGGCAACAACGTTGCCCACCCTACCCGGCTACCTAAGCCGGCGCAAAACTTTTCTAGTTAACTATTTGGATACAAAAATATTAGGAGAAATTTATGAAGAAGTTATTTGTCTATCTTGTTTTGTTAATACTTGGGGTGGGATGTAGTCAGACGGAACCATTACATATTGGTTCTAAAGATTTTACTGAGCAGTTTATTTTAGCGGAAATCGTCGCTCAATTGCTGGAAAATGAAAATATTCCCGTTAAGCGTTCTATACCTTATGGAGACACCTTTTCTAATCTGGAAGCCATAAAAAATGGTGATTTGGATTTATATATGGAATATAACGGTACTGGGCTAATTATGTTAGGTCGTCCACCTGTCAACGATGGTGATAAGGCATTTGCTGAGGTGAAAAAACTTTTTAAGCCCCTGGGTTTAGAATGGCTGGATCGACTCGGTTTT
>QNES01000291.1 GCA_003645255.1 Gammaproteobacteria bacterium | reverse complement strand
GTGGAATATCTATTGGCGAAACTCTAATTAACCTTGCCATGAATCATCTTATTAATTTTTGACAGACATTTACATTACAGATATTTATTGTATCAAATTAATTTTACTCTGACCCCAATTATTCCATCAGTGGCAGTTAAAAGTAGAGTTTAGAGTAGTTAAACGCCACTTTTAAGTATCTGCTGAATAGTTTTGGTTAGTATTTTTTACACGAAAGAACCTCTTGTCAATGCTTCTTTGGGGTCATACCAAACAGCATTTACAAAATATTGTATTTCTTGCACGAAGTTCCAAACAACATCTTTATCAATTGGAAAATCCCTGTGTTGTTTTTCTACTTCTGCCAATATTGGGCGTTTGTTAACTGGCAGCCTTTTAGTTTTTCTTAATAAGAAAACATTATCAATTTCTGTTAGTCTGCAATCCTCTGGAAGCATATCTAAATATTCAACAAGAGCGTAATATTTTGCAATTGGACATCCTTGTTTTAATCTACCAGCTGTTCCAGCACATTCTTGAAACATTGTTTTGTCGTAATTAACTTTTATTTCGGCAGCAAAAACTGATAAGTAAAGTTCTCCAGTTGTAGTTTTTGTTCTGTCAAATGTTGAGGAAGATGAAAACTGATAATGTATTTTCTTACCCATTGTAAAATCTTGATCTTTTTGTTTTAATACTACAGATGGTCTTTTATTTAATGATGCAACTCCTTCTGGACGAAAACTAAGAGACATAAAAGCTGTATGTGGACCACAGTCAATTTTAAAATCACTTGGTAATCCGTCAATTATTTTATGATTAACAAGATAAATTAAAAATTCTTCCAAAACTGAGTTATCTAATTTTAACTGCCCTTTTTGTCTTTTAAGAAAAGCAGAACCTCGTTTAGCTATAATTTCAACCTCTAAAAAGTCTTTATACTCATTGAGTAATTTCACCATTTGCTCAACACGTTCTTTTTTCGTTGAAGTTAATGTTTCTATTGAGTTTATCCAACTGACATACTTCTCCAGTACTTCCTCTAATAATTTCTTATCTGAAGAACATTTTGGATTTGATATAGCTGCAATCACCTTGTCTTTATGTGGGGTTAAACTCATTTCTTTCCTCTATATTTATATTTTGGCGATGGCAAAACATTTTCAACCGAATTCAGGGCTTTTTCTAAATCAAACCGTGATTCAGGGTGAACCCTATTAAGGGCATCCTTTAAATGAAATATTGCAACAATACGAGCGTATTCAATAATATCATCAACAATGTTCTTTGGTTCAAAAGTTAATATATCCTCATGTATGGTTTTACCAAATTTATTTTTGAAAAATCTTTCTGAAATATCAGCTATTGAAAATAACTTTGTTTCATGACATATATCCTTAACTATCATTCCATTGTAAAAAGGTGTTTTTTTAACATTAGATTCCCTTCCAATAATTAATATAACTTTTCCCTTATCCGAAATTGATTTTCTCATGGATGAAAGAGCTTGAGCCATATCTATACAATATTGAATGACTGTAAGAAACCTATTACCTCTGTTTTTTCTATTTGATCCAAATTCAGAATGGGCAACTGATAAAATATTAAAGTCTAGCAACTCCATTATAATTCTATGATTTTGATGATAATTAAAGACATTAATATATGGTGGACTTGTGATGATTAGATCGACTTTTCTATCAATATGTTTATGTAAACTTCTGGCATCAGTTAATAAAGCTGAAACTGATGACTGTGATTCAGGCAATGAACACAAGAAATTATAAATTTCATTATATGCCTTATTCCACGCTTTACCAATAGTTAATTTTTTATACCCTTCCATTTTGAAAAGAATATTTAATATTAAAATTAATTGATATTTACTTGCATGTATGTTGATTGCTTCTTTTGAAAATTTAATGAGGTTTTCATACGATTTACGGTAGTTAATTGATTTCTCTTTTTGGTAAACAGGTTTATTTATATCTATATCTATCATTAAAATTGCACGTTCCAATTCTTTACACAAACTTTTTTTTTCAGAAATTTTTAGTATCCCAATTTCAAAAAATTTAGACATGGCATAAGCCGCAGGATTTACTTCACAACCAATAACGTCCAATTGCCTTTCAGAGCTTTCCAAAAGAACTGTTCCACTTCCTGAAAATGGATCAGCAATCAAAGAACTAGGAGAAGCGTGAGTATCTAATAAATATTCAATCAATTCTGGTGTGAATTGACCTCTCCAAGAAAATGGATTACTTCTTGTTTTCTGAATTACATTTAGTTTGTCAGAGCTATACATAAATTTTAATTTCTGTTAGATTAAGCTTTGTTAGCATTATCAATAGTTATTCCATATTTAATTGCAAACAGCTTTACTTGTACTTTTTGCTTCTTCAGTCTAGTCATATTTATTATTAATATAGTGGATCATAGCTCTTTGCAATAGTTGCTAACACCGTTCTTCTGCCGCCGATAGGTCGGCCAGCAAGGCAAAGTTAGTAGGTAAAACAATGTGTGAACGAGCAGACCTTCTAACACCGTTCTTGAGCAGCACGGTTTTTTGCGTCGGCTCCACAAGACTAAGTTAGAATTAATTTTACTCTGACCCCAATTGTTTTTATAACGAGAAATAGTTCTAAAAATAAATTGTGGTCTGTCCACTATTTTCCACTGCTTGCTTGTAAGACTCACTTGAAATAATTACCCCGTTCCCAAAAGATGGCACTTATGAACTTAGGTTCTATCTTTACGCCGTGGTAATGTTTCTTACGAAACTGATTCCTATCATATTTTCGCAGTGTCAAAATATGAATCTTCTTACCAAATATAAGTTCTTTTTTAGCATCCCTTATTGAGAATGACGAACGTTTTATTATGACGATAGTTTCTCTCGTAACCATATCCATTTACCTAGCAAATCTCAGCATGGCTAATCATACTTTCATTGCGTTATACCCCGCT
>QNES01000290.1 GCA_003645255.1 Gammaproteobacteria bacterium | reverse complement strand
TGAAACGCTTGAACAACTTCAGAAAGAAGCGTTGCGCCTTGCTGGTGAAAATGCTGCTGATCTGACAAGTGAACAATTTCTACAAGGCTGGCAAGAAAGAGCGCGGATATGGCATGAGTTGGCAGAAGTGTTCGATGAATTAGGTAGTTTATTGGGACGAGGCTGGGACTTATCCCAAGGCGTGTTAGCGAGTCAAGGCTGGTTAGAAATGGTTCGATTACGCAAACTGCTTGAACAGATTCCTCAGCTAAAAGAATTGGTACGCACACTGGGAAAAATGCAGATTTCGACTGAAGAAGATGCCATGCCTGTGACGGAACAACTCTTTGAACCCGTGAAACGCCTAATTGAGGAACTTAAAGAAATTCAGAGTCCCTTAGCACCAATGGAAACGCGGGGTATTATCCGATCCGATGATATTTCCAGAATGCTGCCCAGTGAATTAGTTTTTTTGGGGCATCCGCAGTTAAAAATGTTATGGCATGCCCGCCGTGCCGAAAAGGCTTTACTGACTTATCGTGTAGAAGGCGTATTATCAGAACATGTACTGACTGAAAAGGAAGTCTTAGAAAGCAAACAACAGCCTGGAAAAAAAGAACATTTGGAAAGGGGCCCTATTATTGTTTGTCTCGATACTTCAGGTTCAATGCAAGGTACCCCAGAAATGGTCGCAAAAGCCCTAACATTGGAAGCCATGCGTGTCGCACTGACGGAAAAACGCGCCTGTTATCTATATGCGTTCAGCGGCCCTCAACAAGTCATCGAACATCAATTAGAATTAACGGAGCAAGGGTTAACAAAGTTTATGGCTTTTTTGATTCAATCTTTTCATGGTGGCACCGATATTCAAGCACCTCTCGAAAAGGCGATGGCAAAACTAGATACCGAAGAATGGAAACGAGCCGATATTATGATAGTTACCGATGGAGAATTTCCAGTACCTTCCAATACCGTTGAACTGATTAACAAAGCCAAAGAAAAAAATAAGTTACGAATACATGGTGTATTAGTCGGGGGCTGGAATAGTTCAGCTATAGAAAAACTTTGCAACCCAGTTCATCGGTTTTCTAATTGGCAAAAATTTTAACTTTCGAGGTTCAAGTTTTCCTCGTTCCAAAATCCTATTTTGGAAGAACTAAATTGGTAATAAAAAAGGGATAAACCCCGTTTTTATCGTACCCACCTTACGTTCACTAAATTAAGTATTAGAAATCAGATTTTTGCAAAAAATCGGATTTCTTGAAGCCCTAAGGTATTTTCAAAACACCTGACAGGTTTTTAAAGCTTGTCAGGTTATTAAGTATCTGTGTGTTTGCCACTTCCTTGTGAAGTGTTTGCTCTTTGTGAAGTTATTTATCTGAAACGCTATTTTTTGAACGATGTATGATAGAATAGTAACTGTTGTAGTTATTGCTTTTAATTGGGCTTAGAATGTGTTCGTAGTAATTGAGCTAAATCATGGCGTTCTATTTCACTAATTGCTATCTGCAATGTCCATTCAAATAATTGTTCTGATGTCATTGTCGGTTCAATGTGATTGACTACTAAAAAAGTCAGCATACAGTCAGCAGCAGTGCGTTTATTACCGTCAAGAAAAGCGTGGTTTTTTGCCAGTGAAACGCAATATTGTGCAGCAGTTTCATAAAGATCATTAGTGATTGATTTGATCGTGATGGATAACTAACACTGCTTCAAGTCCAATAAACTTTGGCATACATTTAAGACTCCGCTAATTGTTGGAAAGCCGGGCGATACTTTTGCAAAACTTTGTTATGTGCTTGCATGATTTCTTCTAATTCAGTCGTCACCGGTGTTAATATGACTTTGCCCGCTTCATAGCTAACATCAAATTTTTGCCCTTCTTGAAGATGTAGTGTTTGTACTACATTTATTGGGATTGTCGTAATGAAACTAGAACCCACTTTTTGTAATGCAACTTGACTCATTTTGATTACCCTATATATGAATGTATGTCTATTGTAAGATGTTCAATCTTGTATGTCAAATTTGTGGTATACAAGCCAGGCAAATAAAAAAACTCAAATGAACAACAATAGCATAACCCAACGAATCAACCAAGCCGCCGAAACCAGTGTGCCATCAGAAATCACCAAACTACCTCATTTAGTTGAAAACTTGGGGGACCCTATATGTTCCTTAAATATGTCATCAAAAGAATATATCTTCTACTCAAAGCATTATGAAAATCATGAAACTAAACACCACATTATACGAAAACCATCATACTCATTACCTCATGCAGGAAAGAGGAATTAAGCGTCCCAATGAAAAAATTGAAGATGTATTTAGAAGAGTAATAGTCTCGTTAGTGCATGAGGATTTACAATTAGATAATACTTGTACTATTGATGCTGGTTTTTTAGAACAGTTATTGTTTTTTACTAATAAAAAGATAATTGTTTATGGCACCCAAATTTTAACCCATGTGGGTCGAGAGGAGGCTTTTACTGCTGGAGCTTGTACCGTTTTATCTCCTACTGACGAACATGGCGAAATTGATTTCGAGAGTTTTGCCGAAGTTTCTAGGCGTGCCCTTAATATGGGAATTGGCACTGGATACGATTTATCTCGTACCCATTTTTCGCTTAATTTATTGAGACGTATATCTAGCTATTTATATGAAAAAGATCATGAATTACGAAATAAAAATAAGCGTCCTTCTGCGTCTATGATAACGCTTGAGGCAACACACCCAGAAATATTGCGCTTTATTTCTGCCAAAAATACAGCCGACTTTTCAAAGAGTCGCTTTAATATATCTGTCTTTGTAACGGAAGAACTCTTTGAAAGAGCACAAAATAATGAATCTTGGGGATTAATCAATTCAAATGGAAAAATGATAAACACAATTTCTGCTAAGTATCTACTATTACAAATTGCGAAAAGTGCTCATTATTGCGGTGAGCCTGGAATATTATTTAAGGATAGATTTGAAAGAGACAACCCGACACCGCAATGGAAATACATCAGTAC
>QNES01000289.1 GCA_003645255.1 Gammaproteobacteria bacterium | reverse complement strand
CTGTTAGTGCTTCCCTGTCCACCGCTTGCACACTCGGACCTAATATGACTAAGCAATCGCAATCTGTATCGTGTTCAAAGGCTTGATTAATTTGTACTGCGTAATCTTGTAGCGTGTTTAAGTGCAAGCATTGATAACGGTTAGACGGCGACTGATTGAGTTTTATCCGATAATGACCCCTCCATAAGTGAGGATTTTCACTGACATTACCTTGTAATCCGCGCCGTTTTAAAGTATCTTGAATTGCTCGTACACCGGCGCTGTAAACATATTCTTTCACATTTTCTGCCAGGGCGATTGATTGCTTATGTTGCCGCCAATGGTATAATACTTTAGGAATATGTCGTACCTTGGGTTCTATTTCTTGGGCACGCAAAATCAAGTCGTAATCCTGAGAACCTTCTAAACCGATACGCACTCCACCTAATTGTTCAAGTAATTCACGCCGATAAACAACTAAATGAAATAAGTAATTACCTGATAACAAGGTTTCAGGCGACCAATCAGGCTTAAATAGGTGCATAAAGCGAGAGCCGTTTTCGGATATCGAATCGCGATCTGAATAAATAATGTCGGTATCAGGGTGATTTCGTAGGGTATCCGCTATATGATACAAAGCATCGGGTGCCAGGCGATCATCATGATCTAAAAAGACAATATATTCTCCACAAGCCATCGCTAATGCTTGGTTAGTAGCATGGCAAATGCCTTGGTGACTCGGAAAATGACGTAGGCGCAAACGGGAATCTTTGATAACTAATGCTTGTAAATACGCCACAGTCGCCTGATTATCACTGCCATCATCTACTAAACACATTTCCCAGTCGGGATAAGCTTGGGTTTGCACTGAATAAATACATTCACGTAAATAATTGGAATCCGTATTATAAACAGGTGTCACAACACTTAAAAACGGACGATGCTGCCAAGAAAGTGCATTATCACGTAATTGTTGCCAATCATATAGGCTCAAAAAACCATGATGGAATAGCCAAGCTTGATATTCTATCCATTCACTGTTAGCCCAACGTTTGAGTTCGGCTTCTGTTGGTTGATTGATAAGCTGATTTTCTGACTTTTTGGCTAATATTTTTTGCCAATATTTTTTTAATAGATTTTTTAACATGCTTGTAATAAAATCAATAAATACTAGAACCTTTTGCAAAACTCGCTTTTTTGAGTTTAGATTTAGAAATCGAGGCTAGAGTTTTTTCAAAAATTGGATTTCTGCCTTTCTGAAAATGTGAAAAAAGTAGAATGACATGTTAAAATAATAACATTAAAATTTGATATTCGAGTTTTTTTTAATTTTGGGATAAAATTGAAGAAAGGATAGAATCAAGGTAGGTATGTCAAAAAAAACACTATATGAATTTTTAGGCGTTGAGCCGGAAGCCACTTCCGATGAAATTAAAATCGCCGCTCAACATTTAGCGAAAAAATTTCATCCGAGCAAATATCCTAACAATCCTCGGGTGAAAAGCTATTTTAAAAAAATCAAGTTGGTTTACAATACACTGGCTAATCCAGAAAAGCGAGCTGCTTATGATGCGACTTTAGCAAAAAAAATAGCTGATAATCAATCAGAACCACATTCTGCACCTCATGATTCTGAATCCTTCAAGCAGAATGTTTCACCCCCTCCCAAAAAGAATATCGCTCAGAAAACAGTTGAAAGCACTATTAATAAGGAAGGGAGTGAAAAAATTATCTACCGTGCGGATATTCATTGGATTGGTTATTTGAAGGCTTTGCTGGTGATGGGGATTTCAGCTTATTTATTATGGGTTGATCAAACACCTTTAATAACTCTTGTTGATAAACTGGATTTTTTAACTGATAAATTACAGTATATCAATCTGGGTTTGCAAATTTTTTTAGGCGTGGCTGGATTGATGTTGCTGCAAACCTTGTTTCAGCAATTCACGACTATTTTGACAATCACCTCCGAACGGATTATCGCAAAATTTGGTTTGATTTCAAAAAAACAGGTTCAAATGGAACTCATTCAATTTGAACACCTTGAAATTAAACAGGGCATTTTCGGCAAAATTTTCGGCTTTGGTACCGTCAAAATTAGGGGAAAAAGTGGACAAAGTGAAAAAGGTATTGGTGGTCTAAAAATCCACGTTAAGAATGTAGCATCTCCTAAAAAGTTTGAAAAACGGTTGATGCGTGTTATTAAACAATTTAGTTATCATCAGATATAAAAGGAAAATACTATGCGCCCTAGTGGTCGTGCTAATAATGAGCTACGTAAAATTAAGCTCACTCGTCATTATACAAAACATGCGGAAGGCTCGGTTCTTGCCGAATTTGGAGAAACTAAAGTTTTATGCACCGCCAGTGTTGAAGAACGGGTGCCTCGGTTTTTGAAAGATAAAAAAACCGGCTGGATTACGGCAGAATATGGTATGTTGCCCCGTTCCACTCATTCTCGTATGTTCCGCGAAGCGAGTAAGGGCAAGCAAGGGGGACGTACTTTAGAAATTCAACGCTTGATTGGACGTTCACTCAGGGCAGTGATGGATCTAAATGCCCTGGGCGAACGGACTGTAACGCTTGATTGTGATGTCATTCAAGCAGATGGTGGGACACGCACCGCTGCTATCACTGGTAGTTATGTCGCTTTAGTTGATGCGATGCGCTATTTGCTGAAAAGGCGAAAGATTCGCACTAACCCGATTCATGGTGCCGTTGCGGCAGTATCTGTGGGCATTCATCAAGGGGCACCGATTTTAGATTTGGATTATAAAGAAGATTCCGATGCTGAAACGGATATGAATGTTGTTATGAACGATGGCTTTGCCTACATTGAAATTCAAGGGACTGCTGAAGGACATGCCTTTCGCCCTGATGAATTACAGACGATGTTAAGCTTGGCAAAAGAGGGCATTGGTGAATTGTTGGAAAAACAAAGCGCGGTATTGTCGAAGTGATAATTGGAAAATCAATTAAAAAAGGGGTGCTTTATGTTGTTGCTACCCCTATTGGTAATTTACAAGACT
>QNES01000288.1 GCA_003645255.1 Gammaproteobacteria bacterium | reverse complement strand
GGTCCCATGGTATGTAATATGCGGGCAAAATGACAGGATATTCAATATGAGGGCAAATTGGCCTGAATTGTCGGTCAATATCTAGGAATATGAGGGCGAATTGGCCTTATAATAAGTAGTTAGATTGAGAGTGAATTTTAACTTGAGAAAGGAGAAAGTATGGATAGGCACTTACGCATATTAACTTTTATCGGAGCTTTGATAATTAGTTTCGTTGGGACAATTGATGTAGTCAATGCTACCAACTGTTGTTGTAAGATAATAAGGTTTGAAGATGTTGGCTTTCTTTCAACAGATTGGAAGTACTATAGTACGAAGTACGAGTGGGTTAACACAAATAGTTGTGTGACAAAAATTGGATTCCTTTCTGGAGACAAATATGAAAAAAGATGTATATCCCCAAGCAGTTGTGGACGTTCTGCTGCAGATGTAAATCCAAAATCTGAAGTTGAGTCTCAAATAACATATGACCGAATTTATTTTCATAATAAATGTCATAAGCCTATCCGTGTTGCAATAAATTACAGAAACCTTGAAGGTGAATGGGTTATAAATGGATTTTTTGCTTTCAAACCAAAAGAGAGGGCATGGGTTGCAAAAACTAAAAATGTCATTTACTACTACTATGCGGAGTCTCAAGATAAAGTATTCAGATGGGGTGGTGATGCTACTTACGGAAAAGTTAATGATATAAGATACGGTTTTCTGAAAGGGAAGATACCTACCACTGAATATGGAGAATGGACACAAATTCTTACATGTAATAATTAACCAGCACGTAGGCTGGGCTGACGTGAGGATGCCCAGCCAATAATTTGACTCAGAACTCGTAAGCCGTATATGTCTGATTAATAAATTGTAATTTGGTAGGGTGCATAAGCGATAGCGTCATGCACCTTATCTCTTTGAAGAATTAAAGAGGCCAGGGTCGGATTTTTTAAACATTACAATTTGTATAAAAATCCAAGATTAAAAATTAAATCGAGCCGCGCCCCTTTTTGTTTTGTCGATTTGAATTACCCACCCGCAGTGATTAAACGTATGTGGGCAGTCACTCAAGGACATCCTGCCCTATTACAAATGCTATGTCGCTATATGGTAAACCTTGCGAATACCGAAACCCGCAAAGATATGACGCTGGCTGATTTAGAACAAGTCATCACCCAAAAAATTGTCCAACGTTGAATTATCGCAGCGTCGCTCCGGAACGAAGTTTCCAAAATCCGTTGTACTCAACAATGAATTTATTGATGAGAATGTTTTAACACCTGTTGCAATAACACTAATTGTTTCTGATTCAGTTTTCCGATTATTCTACTATTCCCTAGAAGTTGTTCCGTTTTTTGAAGATTAAAGTGTTTTTGTTCCAAATAGCGATAAAATTGCTCAATCGCTTCTTCAATCACAGAAAGTTGATGAATAATAAAATAGCTGACTTCATTCTCATCTAAAGTTGCAGTAAAGGATGCATCTATACGCTTATGGGGGCTACACCATCCGGTCAGAAAATCCATCACATCTAATACAATTTCTTCATAATCTTCGTCCGTCGTTGTTTCACGGAAAGATTCAAATTCAGCTAAAATACTATCCTTCGAGTATCCTTTATCCAGCAAATCTTTAACGATTTGTTCCAATTTTTCTATTGGGCGACTTTGTTGTAAAGCCTCAGTTAAAACGGATAATTCAATATTCATTTTTGATGACCTATTAAAGTCCACTCATGTAGAGTGGCTACTATTGCCTGTTGATATTCTTCAATTGGCATTTCTGTTATCGGTTCAATGAATCCATGTTTATTGGGTTGATGGGGATCCGGTCGATATTGAAGTTGAAAAGCACTTAAACAATTGACGTTGATTTCCCATACAGGGTCTTTACCGGTTCCACCAAATGCAGCCGGACGACGGTGGACTGGGAGATTATAGGGTGGCGGTGGACTGACAGACAAACCACCCGTATTGGGTTTAACTTTACCCGAAATGACTAAAATATCAATGCCCTCTCTAATTCCCAGAGTTCTAGCTGTTGTTCCCAGCATCGGCAAACTGTTCGCACTGATTTTCATTGAACGATATAATAAAAAATTATTCATAATCAAAAATCCGTTGTACTTAACTTCTCCCAAAACGACAACCCCTCGCCGCCTAAGTGCTTTGCCCAGTTTTCTAGGCAGATAGGGCTTGAGCATACCCAATCTGTTGAGCTATCTGATAAGGGACAACACTGAAAATAATATACGCAAAACAAATACTATTTTTTGAAAAATCGTATTTGTAGAAATGAGTTATTTGCGTTAAGCGAGCGTAGGGTCACTGCCATTAAGTTAAGGAAATATATGATATTAATCAACAAGTTACGTCGTGGAGTTAATTGACGATTTTAAGTGTAGCACAATAATAATCGCCTAAAAATATAAACTTTTTATTAAGGCATGATTTTTGCTATAAAAATATTATGCCAAATTTACCATGTATCTTGTTGATAATAAAAGTAAAAGTTCTTAACTTAATGGCATTGACCCTACGCTCGCTGGATGATAACATAGAAAGCGAATAAAGAGTTGAACTGTTTGTACCAGGCTGGTTGGGTTAGCGTAGGGACATTGACGCTGGCGCGTGGAACCCGAAAAAAGGATATAGCATCAATAGGGCAGGTTAATTGCTAATTCAATTAGCAATTATTAATTCCTAATTAAACATAAGAACCGATAAAAATATTTTTATATTGGCTGAAACCTTTAAAATTATAGAATTTAAAGAAATATTTAATTTTATCTAGAAAATTTTTCAAAAAATGTTTGATCTTTTTTTCAAGACGTGGTAATATTCATGCCAAAATCATGAAAGTCATTTTTGACTACATAGTGATTGACTGGAAGCACTGATAACTGGTTTTTTTTGTATCTATGGTCCCGGTCCATTAAGCCAGCGTTGGGTGGGCTTCGTTACACGAACCTCTGGTCAGAGAAATGGTGGTTTGCAGCGAAGCTCCTACCCACGCTTGCTTGTTTTGGTAGATAACGTCAAGTCTATTTTACAGGATTATTTTTTAACAG
>QNES01000287.1 GCA_003645255.1 Gammaproteobacteria bacterium | reverse complement strand
TGGTCCGCCGATTCTCAGTTTAGGAAGAGCTCCAATTTATATCGAGGGTATCGGTAGTGGATGCGAGCTGGAACTGTTGGGGCAGTAGGCGGAGGTCGGGGGTCAGAGGTCAGAAGTCAGTGGTCAGGGGTCAGGGGGCAGTTGTCAGATGTCAGTGGTCAGAATCATTTTCGACAGAATAATTTTTAATACAGAAGGAAGTAGAGGTTGACGACAACGGCGACGACGACGGATAACGAGTAAAACCATCCTCGTCGTCCACCGTAGTCGTCGCCGTAGTCGTAAACCGAACAACCTGACATATTCATAATGACATGGGACGAAGTGTTGGGGGACTAGGTGTAAGGGACGAAGTGTGTGGTGTTTGAGAGTGGGGACTATAGGGATCAGGACAAACGCATCTAAATGCTCAGACTATGGCATGTACAGAGGTACGCGGACAGGGAATATCTGAAGTAGCCACCACTCTCCGAGTGGTAGGCACTGCGCAAGCCACTCGGAGAGTGGCGCGTACTTCAAGAAATACAATTGCTGTTAGTGAACAGGTGCTCGCGAGTGTGAAGATGTAGTTCGCGAGTTCTCTCGCGAGATCAGGAGGGGAGAGAGGTTGACGATGACGGGCGACCCATCCGTCGCTCTTCGAGCTATGTAGGGCAGGCTGATAATGGATTACGATGGGGAATCAGTGGTCAGCTGTCAGTAAGTAGCTGATAACTGATAACAGAAAACTTTCAAAAAAGGAGAAAATAATGTTTAGTTTAAAAAGTTTATCAGTACTGGTTATGGTGATTGTTTCAATTGGAGTTTCCCATGCACAGGAAATAAAGTTGAAAGATATTGTTGTTGATGATTTTTCAACGGACGCCTGTAGCGTCACCACCGGTGCTGAATTTCCAGGGGCAAAATGCGGCAAGAGCTTGAGCAAGACGGAATTCAAATCGGCTCCGTCGGCTATGTGTATTGATTATGACCTGACTGGTGGCGGAATGTATGTCGGGATTGGAAAGCAGCTAAGCATGTCGGCGAAAGTCCAAAGCATTTCTTTTGATGCGAAAATCACGTCGAATAATAAGCTTTGCCTGCGGCTGACTGATAATATAGGACAGACTCATCAATCGGGCTTTGTGTCTTTGAAAAAAATCAATACCTGGCAGAAAATGATGTTTTCGCTTAACAAAAAAACTTTCCCTCAACACTGGGGTGGAGCGAAGGGCAGTAAAAAGGGAGTAATTAATTTTCCAGTGAAGTCAATAGGAATCTATGTTCAGCTTACTGGCGAGGATAGAACGATCCAAAAAGGGAAATGCTATATTGACGATTTGGCAATTCAGATTGCTGTGGCTGATTCTTCTTATGCGGAAACTTATACGCAGACTGTTGAAATAGAATTCAAAAATCCAGATGTGGCAAAACAGGCTGTCGTGCGCATGACTCCACTATATAACGATAGTGAATGGGCTGTTTCCGCTCGCTGGGATGATAATTTTAAAGAGGCTGGATTAATTGTCCGCGATTTGATGAAAAAATATGGATTTAAGGGAACGTTCTATCTTAACCATTGGGTAGGGCCCTGGAGTGGTAAGGATTTTCGTGAACATGCCATGGAGTTTATGGAGGGTGGCAATTCCATTGGAGATCATTCGCTGTCTCATCCTATGATTAGTGTCTGTAACCGTAATCGTATTTTTGAGGAAATGGCTCGTAACCGCGTGGAATGGGAAGCCATAAGCGATTCGCAGGTCGTCTCCTATGCCTTTTCATATAACAGGTGTGGCTATTGGGGATCAACCGCTTTTATTAAGGATAAAGGGGAAGAGCTAAAGCCTGATATTGCGATCCTGTTGAAACGTGCCGGATTATACAGCCTTGCTAACAACTGGTTTATGGAGTTCGATGAGATAATTCCAGCTCCTTTTATGCCGTATGACGGAGCGGATATAGATGAATTTGTGCAGAAAACGCTGAAAAATGAAGACTTCAAAACGAAGCATCCGATTTTCATGTTTGCCATGCATGCCTGGGCTTACAATAAGGGGAATAAGAAGCAGAGACAAAACAAACTTGAGGGACAGTTTAAAAAATACGGCAATAATCCGGATTGGTGGTATTGCAATATGAACGAATATGCTGCTTATCGTTATCAGTATAAGTACAGCAAACTGGTACCGCTTGAAAGGAGGGATAATATAGTTTCCTTCACTCTGGAGAGACCGGTATTGCTTGATCTCAACAATGCCGTACCCTTGACCTTTAAGATTAGCGGAGTTCCCGCGCAGGATGTCGTTGTTGCAAGATGTGCTACTGCGAAGTGTGGCAAAGCGAAGCGAGATGGATACAGTTTTAATCTTCAACATGACCGGGATCAGAAGCTGCCTGTTAAAATTGGATTGATTGCTAATAATGACAATCAAACTGCGGTTTATGCGGATCAGGATCCTGATTTTCCTGGTCTGAGGGGAACCCTGTTTTTCAAGGACAATATGCTGCACCTGGCTTTGAATAATCAGACTGGTATGCCGTTAACCAAAACTCGTATCACATATAGGCTGCCGTTGGCATGGAATGAGGGTGTTGTACGGCGTTCCATTGCTGATTTAGACTCTGGCTCAAAGTATAAAGACGACCTTGCTCTTGTGCCACGCGATCAAAACTATCAACATACCGCTGGACAGGACTATTTTGTGGCACAGATTGATTTTTGGCTTGGCGATAAACCGGGGCGTTTACACCTGAGCTGTCATGCAACTGCTACACCGCGTGATTCTTCATATCCGCAGGGCGGTTTTGCGCGTCTCGGGCCGCTGAACAAAAAGAAATTGGATATTGATGATTTAGCCACGGTTCTTGCTGATAACGGCAAGGCGGAAGACTCGCTCAATGTCTTGGCGAAAAAAGCAGGAATGCAATGGCAGAACGAGGATACCCCTTTGATGGCTCCATTCCTTTCCCCACAGATGATTCGCACCACTGGCAAGTGGCAGAACTGGGCGCCACCTCAACCGCAGTTTTGGGTTTTATGGAGCTTGCTGGACTCTGACAAAGAACAGGATGCGGAATTTGTGTTTGTCTCTCCGAATGACCGCTTGT
>QNES01000286.1 GCA_003645255.1 Gammaproteobacteria bacterium | reverse complement strand
GAACCATTTCTAACCAGCCTTGACTCGCTAACACGCCTTGGGATAAGTCCCAGCCTCGCCCCAATAAACTACCTAATTCATCGAACACTTCTGCCAACTCATGCCATATTCGCGCCCTTTCTTGCCAGTTTTGTAGAAATTGTTCACTTGTCAGATCAGCAGCATTTTCACCAGCAAGGCGCAAGGCTTCTTTCTGAAGTTGTTCAAGCGTTTCAGCGTCCAACTTGAGTGAGAGGGATGGCATATCAAAGTTTTGCTCCTTTGATGGCTCATCAGTGGATAACTCTTTGATTTCTTTAAAGTTTTTGACAACTTTGCTTTTGCGGGCAGATTGTTTTCGTAAGTTATTCTGTCGAATTTGTTCTCTTTTGCGCTGTTCTTCTATTCGCTTTAACTCTTCAAAATGTTTATTAAACTGTTCACCTTGTATTTTTTCAAATTGACTAACAGCTTCACAAACCTCTAGCAACAAGTGATCGGTTAACTCAGTTTGTTGCTGACAGAAACGCGCAATATCCAATTGGCCTAAAACACTCAGTATTTTGCCAAGGGCAGGTTGATTGGGCCAGTCTATATGCTGCTCATTGGGCAAATGACCATCAAGCAGTGCCCTTCGCCATGCCATGATGCCTTGCACACGTTGCTGCAACTGGCCCTGTGTATGCGTCACCACTACCGGATAAAGCGATTCTGGTAGTTCATCAAGAAACTGATAGTTTCTTTCCAGTGAATGAGCCTCAAAAATGGTGTTCATACTTCTTCTACCGGCAAGTTGCTAAATCCATCGCGGATAGTTGTCATTCTAACTCTCAAAGCCTCCACCGTTTTTCGTGTTTGCTCAAGAGTGCTTTTGGCTGGTTCAGAAAAACCGGCTGTGATCCAAAGGTGATCATTAATGGTTCGTGTCAATGAACTGATTTGTTCATCTATATGAACCAGATACTCAGTAATGTCCTTTACGAACTTGTAGGTTTCTTCAACGCGCCCTTTGATGTGATGTTGAGAATAGCGGGTAGGTTGTGTTTTTGCTGGAAAATCTTTGAATACTTTAAAAAAGTTTGCATTTTCTACAAAGTAATCTTCAACCTTTACCCATTGCTCATTCTTCTGATAACGCCAATTTCCATGAGAGCCTATCTCCTTACAAAACTGCTGTTTGAACTCTTCAACTGTATAGCCTTTGCCTTGATTAGTACGATCTTGAATGCTATTGCTTTGTTGTTGTGGAAGGGCAAGATAAAGTGCTTTACCATCTTTTTTAGGGAATATTTCTCCTTTTTGAGTGCTTGTTTCTCCTTGCTCATTAACATAAAGCAAGTTACCTTCTTCATCATGAACTTGAGTTTGGCTGTTTTTCTCATCTTCCAGCTTCTTTTCCCAAGCGGCAATCAGCTTGCTAAACTTATCAGGATCAAAGGTGGCTTTTGTACCCACCCGCGATTGATACCAATCAAAAATACTTTCTCTTTGTTCAGGTGTCGCCCAAAGACAATGTTGTAGCAACCAGCAATCCCAAATGGAAACCTCTTTCTTGTCATTAGTATGAGCGGCAACTTGTAGCAATTTAACGACTTTTCGCCAGCGGCGATCTGACACATAAATTTGTTGTTCTGTCAAAAAGTGTCGCAGTTCTTGCAATAATACCATAACATCATCAGGAATCTTCACCAATTCAGCCGATTCCTGAATTTCTTGCAATTCTTCCTCGGTTAAACGCAATTCCAAATCAGGTTTAGGCTTAATATTGCCCTTTAAGTTTAACAGTTGAACAAAGCCTTCTTTCGACACAGGCATCACTTGATAGCGCAATAAAAATCGATCATACAGCGCATCTAATTCTTCGCCTTCAGGTAATTCATTACTGGCACCCACGACACAACTTAATGGTGTTTTATCTCTTTTTACACCGTTATCAAATTCACGTTCATTCAACAGAGTCAGTAGCGAATTTAAAATAGCACTGTTTGCCTTAAAGATTTCATCAATAAAAGCAACAGTGGCAGTGGGCAAATAACGACTCGTCAACCTTTCATAACGATCTTCTTCCAAGGCTTTAATGGACAAAGGACCAAATAATTCTTCTGGCACCGAAAAGCGCGTCAACAGGCGTTCAAAATAATTGCCTCCATTAAAAGCCTGTTTTAACCGACGGGCTAATTCACTTTTGGCGGTGCCGGGTGGACCGAGCAGTAACAAATGTTCACCTGACAATGCGGCTAACAAGGTCAAGCGTATTGGTGTATCCCGTTCAATCAGGTTTTGTGATAATGCATCACGTAAATTTTTCAATTTCGGTTTTAACTTCATTTAAAGAAATGCCTCCATATAAAAACTTAGATACCAAAAAAATCAGTTATCAATAATTCTATTAATCATTAATCGTCATAAATGATTTTTAATGAAATGCCAATGTTATCAAACATGTTACAAAAGGTCAACCATTTTGTGAAATTAATTGACTAGGTCAAATAATAATTATGCTTGCTTGTGGCTATTTTAAAGCTGTGACTAGCCTAAAATATTTCTACGATGTTCATATTTTTAAGATGTTCATATTTTTAAATTGTTAATTGTTAATTCATAATTGAATAAGGAATTAGCACTTTTGCCCTGTTATTTCTCGCAACGCGGATCGTTGCGTGAAGGCATTCCCAAACGGAGTTTGGGAACGATCAAGGCTTTAACGGCTCGTTGGTGGTTAATTCCTGATAATTTAGCCATTATGCTACTTCCACATAACGTGTTTCTGTTTTTTGATTTAATTCTTCTACGACTATCAAATAGTCACGAATAGCTTCTTGAATATTGTTCAATGCTTCTTGTTCTGTTTCTCCTTGTGACCAGCAACCCGGTAAACCTGGACACCGGATAGCATAACCTTCTTCCGTTTTACTCAGATTGACTTTATATATCATTGTTTTTCCTTTAATTAGTCAGGTAGGGTGGGCAAGTGTTTATTTGCCCACCGAAATAGCTACCAAATGGTAAATAATTGGGGTCAAATAATTGGGTTCAGAGTAATATTAATTTATGTAGTGAACCATTTATCACCAATTAGATTAGGTATAGATATTGATTGATAGTTTTTTGGGTTATTTCTCTAAATTATTAATTTTACTCT
>QNES01000285.1 GCA_003645255.1 Gammaproteobacteria bacterium | reverse complement strand
GGTTGAACATTACGAAATGACTTTGAAATATTTAGATAGTTCAGTGGTGATGTTAATTGTTCCTCTCTGTCATTTTTATGGTTCTTTAGCAAAATTAGCTATCTATCCTAACGTTTCTAAATCAGAGCAACAGCAAATTTGGAAACAGATTACGGCTAATCAGAAACAAATGAAACACTGGGCTTTTCATGCTCCAATGAATTTTCAGCACAAATATGATTTAGTTGAAGCTGAAAAAGCACGGGTATTTGGACAAAATTGGGAAGCAGCCGCGCTATACGAAAAAGCCATTGCCGGTGCCTTCGATAATGAATATCTTCATGAAGAAGCCCTTGCTTATGAACTCGCCGCCGAATTTTATTTAGGGCGTGGCATGAAAAAGATTGCCCAAACCTACATGAAAGATGCCCACTATCGCTATCAACAATGGGGCGCTTTTGCAAAAGTCAAGCATCTGAAAACCCGATATCCACAATTTTTTTCCCAAAAAACTGCCCGTGCCATTCCAATAGATACGACTATCCCAGCAACACGAATGGCTTTAACTTCAACAATTGGCAGTTCAGAATGGTTAGATTTGAACAGTGTCACAAAAGCCTCTCAAACTTTGGCTGGAGAAAACGTGTTGAGCCGGCTCCTTGAAAAAATGATGCACCTTGTCATTGAAAATGCCGGGGCTGAAAAGGGTTTTTTGCTTTTGCCGAAACAAGATAATTGGTTTATCGAAGCCAAAGGGCATATTGATAGTGATGAAGTTGCTGTTTTGCAATCTATAGCTATTGAAACCAGTGAACAAATACCTGCCAAAATTATTCGCTATGTTGCTCGTACTCAAGAAAATGTGATTTTGCACGATGCGACACAAGAAGGTCATTTTACCCAACTTCTGTATATTGTCAAACACCGCCCAAAATCGGTGTTATGTGTGCCGCTTGTCAATCAAGGGCAATTGACAGGTATTTTGTATTTAGAAAACAATTTGACGAAAGGGGCATTTACGCCAAAAAGGTTAGAGGTGTTAAACCTGTTAACCTCGCAAATCGCTATTTCCATAGAAAATGCTCGTCTTTATACTAGCATTACTCGGTTTTTACCCAGTGAATTTTTAAGCCTGTTAGACAAAAATAATATTATTGATGTACAACTCGGTGATCAAGTCGAAAAAGAAATGAGCATTTTGTTTGCCGACATTCGCGACTTTACTTCTTCATCAGAAAAAATGACACCACAGGAGAACTTTGATTTTATCAATGACTATTTGAGCAAAATGGCACCTATTATTGGTCAACATCATGGCTTTATTGACAAATATATCGGTGATGCCATTATGGCTTTGTTTCCCGGCAGTGCTGATGAGGCGGTGAATGCTTCAATTGCCATGTTAAAGGAATTGGTTACCTACAACCAAGAACGCCAGAAATCAGGTTTAGAGCCTATTGCGATTGGTATTGGACTGAACACTGGATTATTAATGCTGGGCACGGTTGGCGATGAAAATCGTATGGATGGCACCGTGATTTCTGATGCGGTTAACTTAGCTTCTCGCATTGAAGGCATGACTAAAATGTACGGTGTCGCCTTGCTGATTTCAGAAGAGACTTATATGTATTTAAACGATGTATCTCAATATGCTATTCGCACTATTGATCGCGTAAAAGTGAAAGGTAAGTCAAAACCAATAACCATTTATGAAATATTTGACGCTGATGCACCTCATTTATTTGATCTGAAAATGAAAACTCGTCATGATTTCGAGATTGGCTTAACCCACTATCGCAAAAAAGTCTTTACCACAGCGATACTGTGTTTTGAGCAAGTGATACATATCCATCCCGATGATAAAGCAGCCCATATTTATCTTCATCGTTGTCAGCATTGGCAAAAAGTCGGTGTACCTGACGATTGGGAAGGTGTTGAGGCGTTGCATAGTAAATAAAAGTTACCACAGGCTCCACTTGTGGTCACTCACAAAATGGAAAGTTATTTCATAACCATTTTTTTACCTTTTTGCCAATTACTAAAACATGATAAATATTCCTAATTACCAAATTACTCAGCAAATCTACGAAAGCACTAACTCATTAATCTATCGTGCCTTGCGAAATGAAGATAACCAAGCGGTTATCTTCAAAGTCTTGAAAGAAGACTATCCAACGCCTGAAGAATTAACCCGCTATCGACTAGAATATGAAATAATACGCAGTTTAGCAGATTTAGAGGGCATTGTCAAGGCTTATAGTCTCGAAAAACACCAAAATACGTTGGTGATATGCTTGGAAGATTTTGGGGGTAAGTCCCTGAAAATGTGCCTAGAAGAAGGGCGCAGATTTAATCTGGATGAATTACTAACACTTGCCATTCATGCCACCGAAATTTTAGGGCAAATTCATAGGCAAAATATTATCCATAAGGATATTAACCCCTCAAATATTATTTTAAATCCCACGATTGGGCTGCTGAAAATTATCGACTTTGGAATTTCTACTCAATTCTCAAAACAACACCTGACGTTGAAAAATCCCGATGTGTTAGAGGGCACATTGGCATATATGTCTCCGGAACAAACCGGGCGTATGAATCGTGCTTTGGATTATCACACCGATTTTTATTCTCTCGGCGTGACATTTTACGAATTATTCACTGGCAAGGTGCCTTTTGAATCGAAAGATGCGATGGAATTGGTGCATTGCCATATCGCAAAACAGCCTACGCCACCTAATCAAATTAATTCAGAATTGCCAATTGCTCTTTCTAATATTATCATCAAATTATTAGAAAAAACCGCTGAAGCACGTTATCAAAGTGCCTGGGGACTTAAAGCTGATTTAGAAAAACTCCAAGAAAACCTGCCAGGTCTTGAAGACCTGGCAGGTTTGGACTTTGAACTAGCCCAACATGATATTTCAGATCGTTTCCAAATTCCCCAAAAACTGTATGGGCGTGAATCTGAAATAGAGACTTTACAATCTGCTTTTGAACGAGTGGCTTCTGGAAAAGCAGAAATCATGCTAGTTGCCGGCTATTCTGGCATTGGTAAATCTGTGCTTGTCAAAGAAATTTATCGTTCGCTTACCCAAAAGCAGGGCTATTTCATTTCTGGCAAATTTGACCAATTCCAGCGCAATATTCCTTATAGTGCGGTTGTCAATGCGTTTAAAGAATTAG
>QNES01000284.1 GCA_003645255.1 Gammaproteobacteria bacterium | reverse complement strand
TCTTTTACATAACGAGACGATGTTCTACGATGTACACCTAATAATTGTAATGCTAATTTGACATTCATCTGTAGATAATAGCATAAAATATACAATACTGTCTTATGATTTTTTAACAATATAAAAAAAGACTCACGCTATGGAGGCTATGATAATTGTTATATGGAAATTAACAAGATGATAGTAGCACTTGGGCTTAGTAGCATTAGTGATGTCATTATAATACGTGATTACGAAACTAATAGTGGCTATTTAGAATCACTCATTTTTTCGACACTATCAGAACAGCAGAAAGAATGTATCAAAAATTTTTTGGATTGCTCCAACTTTACATCAAAAGATAATCACAAATCAATTATAAATCAGATTTATAAAATGGGATACCCAAATGAACCATACAATTACGAGCATCCTAATTTTAAAGAATTGAAAGATAAACTTAAAAAATTATATGACTACTAAATTTGAATTTATTTTCGGATAAGTTTAATTTATAAAAAAATATTTTTCAAAAAAAAGTATTTCCAATAAATAAAATGCTATCATGAATAATTGTTAATGGTGAAGTATCCCACCCACCACTAATAGACATTATACCGATTTAATTTAAGTGCTTGATTTCATTAGCTTTACAAAAATAGGAATTTGAAATAAATCAATGGGTTACATTAAATCGGTATAATGTCTATTATAGGCATAAAAGCTAAGGGCATCCAAAGCAAAACAATGGATAAAGGGCAAAAGCAAGAATTAGAAATATTTGCCCAGGCAATTAAACAAGGTGGAAAATGGAGATTGCTTTTGAAATAGACAAAAATACAAATAATCAACTACCACAATGAATAGCAACGATGTAAAAACCCTTATTAGTGAAAGCGAAAACTCCCATGTTGAATTTAAATCAGAAGCCGTTTCCAATGAAGGTTTAGCAATCGTGATGATTGCCTTCCTTAATGGACAAGGCGGCATAATCTTACTAGGCGTAGAAGATGATGGAACAATAACTGGCATAGATGGTTCATTAGATAAAAAAATGAACGCCATTAATCAAATAGCTCAAAACAGCGTGAAGCCGGCGATCATTCCTGTTTTGGATAATTTTATTATTGACAATAAACCAATCATTAGCATAAAAATAGAAAAAGGTATTCAAAAACCCTATTATTTAATAAAAAATGAAAAAACGCTATTTTATATCCGTGTTGGCACAACTTGCCGTTTAGCCTCTCCAGAACAAATAGCCATTTTATATGCTAATCACCCATTTGTCCATTATGACGTATCCCCCATTCCAACCCTACCCCTCAATTATTTGGACGAACGAAGAATACGCCATTATTTTATAGACATAAAAAAGCAGACAGAAAAATACTATAAAGACAAGCACAACACCCTTTGTTTAAATACTAGACTCGCTATCAAATTGACTGATAGCCTAGTAGCAACATTAGCGGGGGGATTATTATTTGGGCGGGATCCATCGCAGTTTATTCCTTCAGCTGGCATACGGTGCGCTGTTTTTGAGGGGGAAAACAAAGATTATCTCGTATTGGACAAAAAATTTATTAATGCACCTATTCTCCCGTATGAACATAATGGAATTATTATTGAAGACGGTATGATTGAGCAAGCTATTCAATTTGTTGAAAACAATACCAGAAAACGTTCTATTATGCAAGGGATCAAGCGTATTGATCAATCTGAATATCCGATGGAAACCTTACGTGAAGTGATTACTAACGCTCTGATACATCGGGATTATTCACTTTATGGTGGACAAATTCAATTGTTAATATTTTCTGACAGATTAGAAATGAGATCACCCGGCAAACTGCCCAATACTTTGACAATTGATATGATAAAAGAAGGAGCTAGTTATACCCGTAATCCTGTATTAATGAAGTTTGCCGAAAACTATGGTTATGTAGAACATCTCGGAATGGGAATACCCGAAAAAATCATTAAACCAATACTCAAATTGGGATATCCAGAACCCGAGTTTATTGATAATGGCTATGAATTTATCGTTATTTTGAGAAAAACACTATAGTATCATAGGGTGGGCAAGTGTTTTTTTGCCCACCATGCCCACCATACATTTTTTGTGCTAAAAGGAACAAAAATATGACAGAATTGATAAAAGAGGAAAATCATAAGCCGTCAATAAAACATAGTCTGGTGGTGAGAGTCTTACCTATCCAAAAAATGTTTAGAAAGCGTTCTAATACCGCACCAGACTAAAAAAAATAGTTATGAACCCAGAAGAACTGAATCCCATTCTATATATACAAAAAAAACCAACTGGTACAATTGCCGATTGTTCACAAAATTTCGTAATAGCTTAGGCTATATTCATAGTCATAACAAATCTTAATGGATACGATAATCATTTTTCATTCATTGAACGGTTGCGGTGGGTTTAGCTACCCACCCTATGCTTCAATGCCATTATAGTTAGGGGCAGACACACAGGTCTGCCCCTACAAAACACCACGTATTATGTGATTGTTGCGAACCTATGTATTCGCCCTGCTTAACTTAATGGCATTGACCCTACGCTTGCTGACAAATTTATAAAAATTTTTTCAAAAAATATATTTCTAATAAATAAAATGGTATAATGGGTTAATTGTTAATGGCGAGGTATCCCGCTCGCCACTAATCATTAAATAACTGATAACTGATAACTGATTACAAATCCAGTCAAAAAAAAGTTTTTAAGTGGCAAATGATTTTATCCCCAGGATTTAAAAAATATTTTGCCAACACTTCATGGCTCATGGCAGAACGTGTACTACGCATGGTGGTTGCCTTGTTCGTAGGTGTTTATGTCGCACGTTATTTAGGTCCAGAACGTTTTGGTTTATTGAGTTATGCCAATAGTTTTGTCGGCTTATTTATTGCCCTGGCTACATTGGGTTTGGATGGTATAGTAGTGCGTGAACTGGTTAAAACGCCGGCACGCCGGGATGAATTACTGGGAACCGCTTTTGGGTTGAAAATAGTTGGTGCCATCCTTATGTGGTTGGTTATCATTACTGCTGTTCCTTTAACGGAAAATGATGTTCAAACTAATAGTTTAATTGCCATTATCGCTTTTGCCGCGATTTTTCAAGCATTTAATGTAATTGACTTTAACTATCAAGCTGAGGTAAAATCTAAATACGTTGTTCATGCCCAACTGGTTCAACTAACTATTTCTTCAATCACTAAATTAGTTCTTATTGCTATAAATGC
>QNES01000283.1 GCA_003645255.1 Gammaproteobacteria bacterium | reverse complement strand
ATCGCAAAACCTTCATCTGTTATGTCGAACCCTTTATCAATGCCCCACAATAGGATACATAAGACAGAAGTCAATACTAACAGCAAGAGGGTATTCGTTATTTTCAGGTTTAATGATTTCATTGTTTTCACAGATGTTGTTGTTAGGGCATAAAAAATCCGATTTTTTTAAAAATCGGATTTTTGAGATAATTTAGATTATTAAGTCATGACGAATTTTCAAACGATATATTTTTGAATAGCTTCAGTCACAGCAGTTAATTCTTTTTTAGATATATCATTAAAAAACGGTAATCGTACTAATCTGTCACTCATGTCTTCCGTAACAGGGCAATGGTACTGTTCACCACCCAGCTTGCACCCCATTTCTGATTTGTGCAATGGTAAATAGTGAAATACCGCATTTATGCCATTTTCTTTTAGATAATTGATGAAATGAGTACGAGCGTTCAATGAGGGCATCAATAAATAAAACGCATGGTATGCAGATTCACAGCATTCTGCTATAGTTGGAAGATGCACATCATTTTTTGTTGCCCAATCTTTTAGATATTGATCATAATGTTCCCAAATCATCTTACGTTTAGACTGAATTTCGTCTTTCTGAGTCATTTGTGCATAGAGAAAAGCGGCTAAAATATCAGACATGACGTAGCTAGAACCTTTGTCTATCCACGTATATTTATCAACTTCCCCACGAAAAAAAAGAGAACGATTAGTTCCCTTTTCCCGGATGATTTCGGCACGTTCTATATAAGATGGTTCATTGATAAGCAATGCACCGCCTTCACCACAAGTGATATTTTTAGTTTCGTGAAAACTTTGGGTGGCTAGAGCACCGAAAGTGCCCAAGTATTTTCCTTTATACTTGCCATAGAGTCCATGAGCATTATCTTCAATAATCACAAGATTATGCCGTTCAGCCATTTCCATAATAGTATCCATTTCGCAACCTACCCCAGCATAGTGTATTAATACTATGGCGCGGGTGCGATTATTTATCAATGGTGCTAATTTGGTTTCATCAATATTTAGGGTGTCAGGGCGAATATCAGCAAATACCGGTTTAGCACCATGCATAAAAAATGCAAGGGCAGTGGTGACAAAACCGTAGGATGGCACAATCACTTCATCTCCCGGCTGCAAATTCAGAAGAATAGCTGCCATTTCTAGCGCGTGAGTGCAAGAGGTCGTCAGTAATGCTTTTTTCACACCTAATTGTTTTTCAAGCAGAGCCTGAGTTTTTTTACCAAAAGGACCATCGCCGGCTATAGATTGACCGGCAAATGCTTCGGCAATCAGTTCTGCTTCATTGCCTACCCAGCAAGGGCGATTGAAAGGAATCATATTATTTTTATATTGTCTACTCAATGACGTTTGAAGGTAGGTATTTTATTCAATCAGGAATTGTTATAGCTGTTTTTTAGAATCGGTTAAAATGCGTTCCGCTTGTATGGCTGTATCTCTTATTAAGGACATTAATCGAAATCAAACATACCTTCAGGTAAGAGCCCCGTTTTCTCATGGCGAGTTAAATTCTCCTGAGCTTTAAGTTCCCATTGATGTACAGCTTTGGTATTAGCAAGCGTAGGGTGGGTAGCTAAACCCACCTTATATTCATTGACTGTAGGGGCGAACATTCGTTATCGCCTTCCCGATACTTAATGGCAGTGACCCTACACCTACTATTTAGATTGGCACAATCACTCGAAATTCTTCACCGACTTCTTTAAATATGACTTCTTGTCCTAACTTCCGTATTTCCTGATAAACCATAGGTAAGCCTCTACCCAAACGATCAATATAACGCAAGTTTTCCATAAATTTGACCAGTATGGGATTGCTGGCATAAGAAACACCGGCTTTTAGTTTGTCAATCGTAACGGTGTTGGGTAATCGCCCTGGGCTGATAAACTCAATACGATCATTAAACATAAAAAGGCGGATTCTTGAACCGATGATCGCATAATTACGATGAAGACAAGCATTTACAATCAATTCCCGAAACACTTTCATCGGTGGATACTGTCGTTTTAGTTCACGTTTTCCCCCTTTAATATCAGAAGGAAGGCGCAAATTGTTTTTTAAAGTCGCCAAACACCGATCTACTTGGAAGGGCAAAGGTCCACTGATATTCTGTTTATCAATCAGTTCACTCTGAATTTCATTTCCCGCAAAATGGGCAAAACTGATACCCGATTGGGGTAAATACCGTTCTGGGTTAATACCAAAAATCAGTAAACCACCGATTGTCGTTTGTCTCGTCGCTTCATGAAGAATATCCGTATTAATCAGTAAACGTTCCTTATCCTGTTCCGATTCTTTAGAAAAATCAATATCATAGTCATTAAAATAAGTGTCAAGGGCGGTAAAATTTAAATCACGCTGGTTGCTCCCCTCAACATTATTACCGTCATAATGAAAAATACCTGATGCTTGAAATAAACGCATGAGTTCAGATTGTGAGGCGATACGATTGGTTGAACCGACACGAACATAGTATTTTCCAGCGGTTTGATAAGGTTTATCTTTTCCTTTAGGTACAGTAATTTCTGCCAGTATTTTATTCTCAAAAGTATGTCGATTAAACTTCACATCCAAAGCGGGAACAACCCGATCCCTCACAATATTCATTACCCATTCTTCTATAGCAGAATCAGTCGGTATGCCAGTAATGCCACCTTGATCGGTCACCCCCAATAAAATAACGCCACCTTGACTATTCGCAAAAGCGACGATTTCCTTAGCTAAAGAATCTGCTTTGATACCGTATTCTTTAAATTCGACAGAAGAATTTTCACCTTGTTGAATAATTTCTTGTAATTCAGAATGCATGATATTTATCAATAAAGGTTGGGGGGCTATTGCCCACCATCATAATTTTTACTAACAGCAAGCGTCGGGTGGGTAGCTAAACCCACCCTACGCTTGCTTAACTAAGGTAGTGCCACTATGTGGTCCACCAATGAGTTTTCCAAACAGTCCATAAATAGCTGGAATTGATAAAATTGAACGGATACCGTTGTTAATTTGGGATATTGTTATATTTTTTTGTTAAAGAATCAAATTAAAAAGCTCAAATTATGACAGTCTCAAAAATCTCTTTTTTGACAAAGAGTAAATTCTTGTAAATACCTTTTAATTTTTCTAAGTCGGTACTATCATAATTTTTACTGACAAAATATTGATATTTGTTAGTTCCCAATTTTTCCAAAATGACGAAATTCCAAATTGCTCCAATAATAAAAGCACCTTTT
>QNES01000282.1 GCA_003645255.1 Gammaproteobacteria bacterium | reverse complement strand
CTGCTGCCTTTTCTTTAGGTGTTAATGCCATAATGCCTCCAAGATTGTCATAAATTTTTAGAAGCCCCGTTTTTTCAAAAAACAGGGCTTCTGCCGTTCATAGGGCGATAACAAAGGTTCGCCCTACAAATAGAATATAATGTGCGGTTAAATAAAAATAAGCGAAAATAGGAATATATGTATGTAGAAGTATTTTAACATTTTCAGTAGGGCTCCCTGCGTGTTTTTGCAGCCCACCAGCCGCAGCAAAGGCGTTGCACGAAAACCACCTTAGGAGTCCTACAAAATGTTAATAAACTTTTGTGTACCTACTTATGTAGAAGCATTTTATTTTTAATCAGTCTATAGATGTTCAGAAAAATAAGTTCACGATTGCATATTTATAACTTATTGAAAAATAAACAATAATTTTTTAATTTGTGAAGTTATTTATCTGAAAATCTATATAATATAATGGTGAAAATTTTGATACAGAATAACAGTATTACCAAAAAAATGTGAGCTTCAATTTACCAGATTAAATTTTAGATTTACGGTAGGCATAAAAAAAGCCCTTTTGGTTCAATGAGCCAAAAGGGCTTTTTTAGGAATGCGCCCAATAAAAGCGCAGTTGGTTATAGGGCATAGTACAATGAATTTACTAAAACAACGAATTTAAACCACCAATCTGCAAGAATATACTCAACGTGGGAACAAACTGAACTTTTTTCAATGAGGCTGGTAAATGTCGGGTTACGTTTTTTTGCCGCGCAATTTGAAATTTTTGTACCAGGTAGATTGGGTTAGCGTAGGGTCAATGGCATTGACGCTGGCGCGTGGGAACCCGAAAAAAGGATATAGCATCAATAGGGCAAGTTAATTTCTAATCCAATTAGCAATTCACAATTCACAATTAAAAGTATGAACAAACAAAAAATATTTTTATATTGGCTGAAACCTTTAAAATTATAGAATTTGAAGAAATATTTCTTTTGGCCTAGAAATTTTTTTCAAAAATGGCTTGATTTTTTTTCAAAACGTGGTAATATTCATGCCCAAATCATGAAAGTCATTTTTGACTATATAGCAAGAAAGGGACCAGGCTCAATTTAATTCTTAATCTTGGATTTTTATAGAAATTGTCATGTTTTAAAAAACAATTCGACCCCCTTTATTCCATTTCACGCACAGTAAGGAGTTATTAATGAAAAAAGTTTTCTCTACTATTCTTTTATGGGTAGTTTTTGTCATAGGATGTGGATTTTATGGTATATCCTATGCCCTTGATATAACTGGAACATGGGATACAAATTATAAAGTCATGTTTTTTTGGCAAAATGATACTTTTGTAGCTGGTGAATATACGTATGAAAATGGTGTTTTGATAGGTGCTTTAAATGGAAATACACTTCGAGGATGGTGGCGAGAGTCTAAGGATCCTCGAAAGTGTGGGCCAGATAAGGAGTGGAGTGGAGCCTTAGCCTTCAATTTTTCTTCTGATGGTTCGAGCTTTACCGGCGATTGGAACACTTGCGCTGATGATAAGCAATTAAACCCTAATGCGAAGCGTTGGACTGGTACAAAACGTACATCTACTGTTAATTATACCCAAACTGATTGTGAGAAATCTGGTCGCTTTTGGTGTAATGGCACTTGTAGCTTAACAAGCTGTACACAGCTTTTAACAGAACAGAGTTGTTTATTGTCAGGAAGAAACTGGTGTAATGGATTGTGTCAAATTTCTTCTTGTTCTGAGACAATCATACAATCAGACTGTGAATTGAGTGGTAAATATTGGTGTAATGGAATTTGTCAACAAAGTGTTTGTAGTGAAAATGATGAGAGTGAAAATGATGAGATTGATGTAATTTGTCTTATTCCTGCGAATAATTATGATGATGGTTTTAATGCTGGTAAACAAGCGTGCATCAATAATCCTGCTTCTTGTGGCATAACTATTTCTGATAGTGCTATTCCTGTTAGTGGTAATTGTATGGCAAACTATTCTGTTGTTGGTCAATTGCATGTACCTTGTGTATCTGTATCAGATGCGTTTGGTGGTATAACCGTTTATAATATTATGATGAACCAACAAACCGGTTCTTTTACTTTTGATTTAGATATGGGCAGTATTAAGCCCCGTTAAAAATAGTTCTATACAAAGGGCAGACAAGTTTTCGGATTTTAGTCTGGTTGTTTTTTTAAAAACGAAAACTTGAACGTCCGGAGTATAACTTGCCCTTGACCTAACGAACAAAAAAATGGGCCAGATTCGATTTAATTTTTAATCTTGGAATAATTGGGGTCAAAGTAAAATATAATTCTAACAAAGCCTTGCAGCCGACGCAAAAAGCCGCTGAAGAGCGGTGTTAGGCAAAAAAATTAGGATATTTTATGAATACTGAAATTGAATTAAAATTGTTAAAAGAGATAGAAGAATTAAAGAAAAAAGTTAATATCCTAGAAGGTAAAGATGAAAATCAGATTCCTACTTATCAATACAGTAAAATTAGAGATATTGATTTAAACAAGTTGTTTGAGATTGAGCAGAATCTAGATAACAGTATTTTTGATGAATGGTTAAACAATAAGATTGAAATAGATAACTCAATCGAAGCATTTTTTAAAGAACTATTAGAAGATAATAAATCTTTGATTGAAAGGTATAGTGAAGAAGATTTAAAAATTAATTTTATCGCTCCAATTTTGAATAAAGTAAGGTTTAAATCATTTGAAAAGAAAATTAGAGACTTTTATGAATTGCGAATGACCTACAAAACTAATCAGTTTGTATTAAGTGGTACAATAGATTTTGTCGTTTCTGAAGGACTAGTAGAAAGTAAAAAGCCTTATTTTTTTATTCAAGAGTTTAAAAGAAGTGAAGAATATGGAAATCCAAGGCCACAACTTTTAGCAGAACTAATAAGTGCTATTGAGTTAAATGATTGGAAATTTATAAAGGGTGCTTATATTATAGGTGGAATTTGGCATTTTGCTATTTTGGAAAAGTTAAATGTTGGTAAATATCAATATTTTATATCGCATAATTTTGATTCTACAAAAATAGATGATTTAAAATTGATATACAAAAACCTATTATATGTTAAAAATGAAATAATAAGTATGGTAGAAGCCTAACTAAGCATTGCTCCTGACCTTCGGCGGGAGAAGAGGAGTGGTGCGACCCGTTTGGCCCAAAGCATTGATTTATAAGGATAAATCGTGCGAAAGGTCAGGGCATAAAATGAGTGGTTATCATTTTATGTGATAACTCAAAAGATGTAGGAATAAGTTTGG
>QNES01000281.1 GCA_003645255.1 Gammaproteobacteria bacterium | reverse complement strand
TTATTTGGGCGTTTTAACTTTGGATGGGGAAACGGAACTGAGAGAATTACGTTTTAAAATTCCCAATTTGGTGGTGCGGAAACTTTATGTTGAACACCTGTTTAAAAGGCTGTTACCACAAGACACGGAACGCGAGACGACTCGTGTATTGGCTCGAAATTTTTACCAAAACGGCGATTTACAACCCATCTGTGATTTTATGACACAGCGTTATTTTAAGGTATTTGACAATCGTGATTATAAGACGGCAGATGAATTGACGATTAAAACGGCTTTTTTAACCGTTCTTTTTGATGATGTTTGGTATATCATGGATTCAGAAACGGTGTTAGATCGGCGATACGCTGATTTAACGATGATGCTTCGCCCAGACTGTCGCTATTTACCATTGCGTGATTTTCTCTTTGAATTCAAATACTTAAAGTTATCTGATGTCAAAAAAAGTGGTGCGGAACTCAAAGAATTGAGTCTTTTTGAATTGGAAAACTTAGAAGCGGTGAAGGAAAAATTAGCGGAATCGGAAGGGCAATTGCTGGATTATCAAATGCGCTTAGAATCAAAATATAGTGACGGGTTAAAATTGCAACTGATTAGTGTTGTTGCGGTGGGATTTGAGCGGGTGGTGTGGAAAAGGGTGTCGCGTGGTTTGGATTGAAAAAACTATGTAGGGCGAACCTGCGTGTTCGCCCTTTTGCCCTTTAAAATGTTAGGGCGAACCTTTGTTATCGCCCTTTCATGTTACCAAAGCGGATCACAAACCACTTCTCCAGGAGACATTTCCACACAAGTATCATCCAAAATAGGCTCAATAAAGGGGTCAAAAATAACCACTTCACGCGCACCCCGTCGCCCTTGTCTGGTATTATCCGTTTCTTCCAACGGTTCAATCGCAATGGTGTATCTTAGCGTACTATCATCATTAAGCACTACGCTTGCTTCAACCGGTTCTTCTTCTGATTCCAAAGTCGTTGTTACATTATAGTTAGGAAACACTCGATATTTCTGCCCTTTTTGCGACATATAAAAAGTGCCATCGGCGTTGAAAACGACTGAATCCACATCCTCAAGTTGAAGTGCTAACTCAGTAAACATGTCAGGGTCCAGCAAAGTGGGTAGGAAGGCTTGGGCTGTTCCATCAGGATAAGCTACCTTTAAGCGTGGTACTGGGTCTCTTCTTGTTGAGGAACGTGGTCCAGAAGGCACATCGTCACAAATAACAACCCCAGGACTCATTTCCACACAAGTGTCGCTTAAATCAGGTTCCACAAACGGGTCCATAATAACCACTTGTCTAGCCCCACCACGCCGTGCTTGAGTTGGTAGCTCGACTAATATATCACCTCGTTTTCCAACGACGACTTCACCTCCCCCTATAGATTGGCTGAGGGCAACTGGGTTTTGAGGGGCAGGAACCACCCGATATTGGATGCCTTCAGGGGTGGTAATGGTGTAAAATCCACCTGCACCGACTGATAAGCCGATAGGCATTTTTTCCGTATTAACGACTATCGCATTATCCGTGTCTGGAATAAAGGTATATAAAACATCAGGATCTTCTGTACTTTCCACCCGCAAAATACCATATTCATCTTGTGACAGCACCAAATCTTTCAAATCTTCTTCTTCCAAAGAATGTTTGGTATCTTCCATTAAAGGCGTTCCGTTTCCACCTACACCAAAGCCCGTACTCAAATTAGCGACTTGTGGTAATCCAACATTTGTTGAAGTTGAAGTGCCTGGTGTTGTACTAGTCGGCGAAAGTTTTTGAAACGTCACTTTGGCACCGATTGGAGCCGTTAAAGCACCGGTTTCTACATCCAGTTGCCAATCTTTTGGTACCAGTTTTTCGGCATTTTGAGGCGTAATCTTCGCATCATCAAAATTGACAAATAGTTTAGACACATCTTCGCTTGGCATGGCTTTAAATTCTTTCGCATCCAGCGCGTCTAAATGTTCAGGTGTCAATTCCGCGATAACTTCTGTCGACAATCCACCCATATTCTCAGACGTTAAGCCGTCCAAAGTTGCAATGGGCATTTGCTCAAATTGTTCCGTTGTCATGCCTTCAAGGGCTTCTTTTTGTATTTCGGCAATTTGTGCCGGTTCAAGGGCAGCAAAAGCTTCAGGTGGAATCAGTTTAATTTCTTCGGCACTTAAAGTGCCAAAAACGGCTGGTTCTAAATTACTGAGAGTTTCAGCATCCAAATTAGCAATGTCTTCCCGTTCTAAACCAAAGTCTGCCAGCGTAGGGGGTGTACTGGGCAAGATCACACCAGGTCCTAACACGACATTTTCTGGTAATTGCACCGTTGGACTGATGCGAACATTAGAAAGTACACTCCCCGGTAGAATTTTGGCATCGGTTATCAGGGCTGGATCATCAGGATCACCGCTGATTTCTCCCCCTAATCTACCCCCTTTCAGGACCATGCCTCCTGCCAGTTGCACATCTTTTATGACACCGCCTACTTTACTATTATTCACCACCGTACCACTTAAAGTCCCGCCACTGAGTTTGGCACCGACAAAGTTCACATCGGCGATGATGCCCTCATTGATAATTGTGCCCGTTAGCTTACCACCGGTCAATGTCGCATCGGGACCAATGGTTGAGTTGGAAATCATGCCCTTGTTATCAACATCGTCTTCAAAGGTTGCCTGAGCGACACTGGCATTTTCTTTCACTTCTACTTCACCAGTAAAAGTTTGCTCACCGGCATTGCAGGAACTACTGACGGTGTTTCCCTGACTAGTACATTGGGTGTTAACGCCACCTGATGAATAGGAGCCGGTTGGTGGAGGAGTCGGTGAAGAAGTCGCGTCACGCGCAATACCACCTGGATCAATAATAGAACCATCAACACCTGTATCGTCTCCCAACTGACCATCGCTGAGCGTCAAACTGGCTTTCACCACGCTTTGACCGTTAAGGGTATCAAGCCCGATGGTGACAGTATTGAATGTGTACCAATCGGCTGTGGTGGAATCGCCCGGCGTGGTTGGTCCGTATTTTCGATAGATAAAATTATCTAACTGATTGATATTGTTATAAAAAACGGAAACAACTGCGGATGGATTGCTTGAACTATCTACTTCAAAACTCACTAAACCTGCTGGAAATTCATAGTTACCAGCATCGCCGGGTTGAGATTCTACTGTCGCAAGAGCAGCGTTGTTGAAGGGACAGCCGGTACATTTCAAGGTGATACCGTCAAGAAATGCGACATCATCCACACTCATCGTAAAGTTTTGTTCTACATTCAGCGTGCCATCACTCACTTGCAAGGTGATTGTGT
>QNES01000280.1 GCA_003645255.1 Gammaproteobacteria bacterium | reverse complement strand
CGCCTCTCTTCTTTTTTTAGATTGACATATAAATAATGACAAAAAGGCGTAAATATTGAATTATGCCAACGATAAGCACCGTATAAACTTGCTATAGTATCACGCACTTTTTGTGCGAATTCACTTGTTCCCTATCATATTGCTCCAAGGCTGCCTCAAGGGCAACTATTGTCAATAAGTCATCCAATTTTTCCCCTTGCACCACTCGGATATTCGCATCCTCTTGCAATAATTCAAAAAAATATGCCTTGGTTTCACCAGCTTCAATACGTAAACTGAGTTCTTTCATTAAAAATAAATCGTGAACAGTCAAAACGATTTGCACACCAGCGTTGGCAAGCTGAACTAGGCTGTCGACTAATTTAACTTGCAATTTGGCATTTAAGTTTGCCTCAGGTTCATCCCAAAATAGGGTGCTACCTTTTGTTAATGAGCCATTTAAAATCAGATAGTTAAGCATGGCTATTTTGCGTATGCCTTCCGCGACTAGAGGAATTTCTCTTTTTTCTTGCTCAGATAATTGTAAATAAAATCGGTTAACTTCTAATATGAGTTTGCCTGGGATATGCGATTCCAACGGTGTGATCCAATCAGCAATTTCGGAGCGGCGTTTTCCACGCAATAAAAAACGATTCAACGCTTTGCATAAATCATAATAAGTCTCATCAAAGGCAACTTCTCTATCTTCATAACTGGTGATAAAACCAGGATAGATGGATAAAACTTCTTTCGCCGGAAAAAACAAGGGTAAGCTGATATTCTTTACGGGGTTATTTTTGATAAACGCGCCAAACGAGGGGGGTTGTTGAATATTTATCTGGTTCTCATTTGATAAGATTGATAATGCCATTGTTAAATCAGGGGCAGGTTGCCCAAAAAAACTTGAACTCATCAATAGTTCAGCATCCCCTGAACGACATAAACGATTTAATTTGTCTGGTTGAAATACATTTTTTAATTTTCGGCTTAAATCAAGGGCTTCTATTGAAAGGGGGGTGTCATGTAGTGAGTTTTGCAGGGTGTGGTGCAAAACGTATTCAAGTGCATAAGCCAATTTCAACAAGAGACTTTTACCAGTACCATTGTCTCCAATAACCACGTTAAGCCCCTGTGAAAATTCAAAGCTTACTTCAGAAAATAGGGTGAAATTTTTGGCGTGTAGTGTGTGTAACATTTTAAGTTGCTCGTGTTCGATGACGGTAAGGTGGGTTTGTCTACCCACCCTACGCTTGCTACAATTCTTATTTTTTTTGTAGATTTTACCACCCAAGGTAAGTTTGGTAATTCGTCTTTAGATACAACTTTAGGATGTGCATCAATCGCTTTTAATTTTCTTCCTAATTGAATCTGTAAATTAGATAAATCCCAGTTGGATTGTTTTAATGTTCTTCTTTTGGGTGGTAATTCTATATGAACAATAACTTTTATTTCATTCGCCATTAAAAAATGTCTAGCAATCTTTCTTTCTCTCGCTGAATTATTGACGTTAATTTTCATCGGTAAAATTGCCGCTAAAGTTGAAATGACTTTATTAATGACTATTTCAATCAATTCCTTCATGGTTAAGCTCTTGGTATTAGGATCAGTATAATCTTTGATTTCAATTAAATAACCTATTTCCTGATTAACGGCAAATATATCAACGGCTTTAATTCCATTAGTTATTTGACTAAAATGTTGACGATAAAAGGTACTATCATCAAATTTAATCGCCTCACAATCAAAGTTAAATATTAATTTTCCCTCGATGATTTGCATCTACTTTAATTAACTTTCTTCATAAATCTATCACTTTGAGCTAAATTTTCATCTAAAATAACTAAATCATCTAAGTCTTCGATATCTTCACTTTGAGAAACTCGCAAATCTTTTTCTACATTAAATCCCAAACTAAAATATTTAATTTTGGTATTCATTTCTCTAAGAATTTCAAATTCTTTGATTAAAAATAAACTATGTGTATTGAGAAATATTTGCACACCAATAGAGGATAAATCAACTAAAACTGATACCATTTCTCTAATTAATTTAGGATTCAAATTAGATTCTGGTTCATCCCAAAACAAAATACTATTTTGATTCAACGAGCCATTAGCAATTAAATGTGAAAGTGTGCCAATTTTCCTCAATCCTTCCGCAACTAATGAAATTTCCCTTTTTTTACCCTTTTTAGATAAATAAACTCTACCTTTTTCTAATAAGAGTTTACCATTCAATAATGTTTCTAAATTTGTTAAAATTTGTTGTTCCTGCGAAGATAACGAAATATCTTTCAATGCCAATAAACCCAATGCTTGAGCTAAATTATAATAAGTTTCATCGACAGGTAGTTGTCGTGTGAGATAAAGGGAGATAAAACCCTCATAAAAAGATAAGATTTCTTTAGTCGGAATGAATAAACTATCCAGTTTAATTAAACTCGCTGGCACTTCATTTTTGTCAATATTAACTTGTATTTTAGTTTTGGGGGTAAAATTAAACTTAATGCTATATTCAGTCAAATCCATTTTGATATGACTCTTTTTTTGCCCCGATTTAATTAAATGAGCTAATTCTTCCGGTTTGAAAATATCAATCAATTTCTGTGGAATAAACTTTTGTAATAAGTAGTTTTTCCTTTCAGCTTTTTGTTGGGCGACTAGATTATTACTTTCAATTAAAGAATATAATAATCGGAGCAGATGGCTTTTGCCGGTATCATTTTCGCCAACAATAATATTCAAGCCATCGGAAAACTTTAATTGGTTTTTACCAAAAAGTGTAAAATTTTCTATACTTAAACCTTCTATTCGCATTTATAATTGTTCTCGTCTGTATTGTCAGAATGGATTTTACTCTGACTCCTTTTTTCATTTTAAACCAAACTGAGTTGAATTAACTGTAAGACTAAATTCATTGTCTTTTGGCGAAACAAGACATTTTGTGATTAATCGTTTATCGTGGGAAAATAACTCGGATTTCTTTTTTATAAACTTTGTCAGCAAATCTTCCAAGATGTTAGAAGGAAAATGATTTTTGAAATGCTCAACCACATTTATCAAAGAATCATCGTCTTTTGTTATAGTATAATTCCAAGCGACAGCACTGAGGGCGACTAAAATCTTTGCTCTTTCTGTAGCATTCGCAATATAAGCATTTGAAATATCAGTTTTGAAAATTTCAAAAAGCTTCTTTGCTAAGTCTATGTTTGGTTGAGATGTTGTTATATCCATTAAATGATTCTTCAGTTTCGTTACTCCATTGGTATAGAGTTTTTATCCAAAATCATAGCCGAAAATCTCAATGTCTTCGCGATAGACATCAGCAATAATTTGAACTGTTTCATCATTGTAATATTCAGTATAATCCTTTTT
>QNES01000279.1 GCA_003645255.1 Gammaproteobacteria bacterium | reverse complement strand
CTGAATTTGCTAGCCGGGCAAAAAGCGAAAATGGCAACGGCTTATGGTGCAGCTGTCAGCTATTTAACAATTGGGCGTGTTAGCCAATGCTTAACCGAAAATATTTGGGAAATTGAGTACGATTTGACGCTCAATCTCTTTACTGAAGCGGCTGAAGCGGCTTACCTTACTGGTGACTTTAACCAGATGGAACAGCTTGCTCAAATAGTGTCACAACAAGCACGAATTTTATCAGATGAAGCCAAAATCTGTGAAATTCAAATACTGGCTTATGCTGCACAAAATCAAGAGCGAAAAGCAATTAAAATCGCCTTAATTTTTTTGAAACGATTAGGTATTAGTTTCCCAGAAGCCCCGACACAAGAAGATGTTGAATTAGCGTTACGGAAAATGCAAGTTTCTTTATCTGGTAAATCAATCCAATCTCTCATTGATTTACCCATAATGACGAATACACATAAGATATTGGCTATGCGCGTCATGGTGGCAATCATTCCTGCCGCTTATCATGTGTTACCACACATGATGATTTTACTGGTACTTAAACAAGTTGATTTATCACTTGAATATGGCAATGTTGCGGAATCAAGTTTTTCTTATGTCTTTTATGGAGTCATTCTCTGTGGTGTGGTTTTTGATATTGAATCGGGTTATCAATTTGGGCAATTGGCTTTAGATTTGTTAAAACAATTGGATGAAAAGGCAATTAAAGCGAGTACCGTTTTTATATTTCGTGAGCTTGTTATGCCATGGAAAGAACATGTTATAGAAGTATTACAACCCTTGTTAGAAAATTATCAAACGGGTTTAGATACTGGCGTTCTAGAATATGCTGCTTATTCTATCCATGCTTATTGCTACTATTCTTATTTTATCGGTAAGCCACTTGTCACCCTCAAAGCCGAAATGGCTCAATATAGTCATACAATTACCCGACTGAAACAAGAAAATATTCTGAAAAGGAATAATTTGTTTTGGCAAGTCGTTTTAAACTTAACGGAACATTCCAACCATCCGTGTCATTTGACAGGCGAAGTTTATGATGAAAAGATTCAGTTGGAACAATATCAACAAGCGAATGATAAAACAACGATTCATTATTTGCATCTTAATAAATGTATCTTGCATTATCTGTTTCAAGAATATGCACTTGCGCTTGAAAACGCTGAGATAGCAGAACGGCATTTAGAGGGTGTTACCGGTATGTTTGTGGCAGCCATATTTCATTTTTACGATTCTCTCACACGGTTGGCGGTGTATCCTACTTTATCCCAGCAAGAACAGGAAAGCGTTTTAACTAAAGTCTCTGCTAACCAAGAGAAAATGAAACAATGGGCTTTTCATGCCCATAAGAATTTCCAGCACAAATACGATCTAGTCGAGGCTGAAAAAGCGCGGCTTTTGAGCAAAGACGGTGATGCAAGAGAATTTTATGATAAAGCCATTGCCGGTGCCCAAGAAAATGAATATCTCAACGAAGAAGCGTTAGCTTATGAACTTGCTGGTCAATTTTATTTGGTAAAAGGCAATTCAAAAATCGCTCAAGTTTACTTAGCAGATGCCCACTATGCTTATCAGCAATGGGGCGCGATGACTAAAGTCAAACATCTGGAAACCCGATATCCACAATTTTTTTCTAAAAAAACTGCCCGTATCATAGAAGTGGATGCCACCATTTTAGCAACCAGAATGGCTCCCATTTCGACAACTGGCAGTTCAAAATGGCTAGATTTGAACAGTGTCACAAAAGCTTCTCAAACTTTGTCTGGAGAAATTGTGTTGAGCAGGCTCCTTGAAAAAATGATGCACCTTGTCATTGAAAACGCCGGGGCTGAAAAGGGTTTCTTGCTATTACCTCAGCAAGATAATTGGTTTATCGAAGCCAAAGGGCATATTGATAGTGATGAAGTTGCTGTTTTGCAATCACTAGATATTGAAACCAGTGAACAAATACCTGTCAAAATTATTCACTATGTGGCTCGTACTCAAGAAAGTGTGATTTTGCACAATGCCACACAAGAGGGCAATTTTACCAAATTTCCGTATATTGTCAAACATTGCCCAAAATCTGTGTTATGTACACCGCTTATTAATCAAGGGCAGTTGACAGGAATTTTGTATTTAGAAAACAATTTGACGACAGGGGCATTTACGCCAGAAAGGTTAGAGGTGTTAAACTTGTTATCCTCGCAAATCGCCATTTCTATTGAAAACTCTTTATTATACAATAACTTAGAGCAAAAAGTAGCAGAACGCACCCAAGAACTCTCTACTGCAATCGATCATCTCAAAACGACTCAGAGCCAATTGGTAGAAGCCGAAAAAATGGCTTCATTAGGTGGATTAGTCGCTGGGGTTGCCCACGAAATTAACACACCGATTGGTATTGGTGTCACAGCGGCATCTACTTTAGCTGATAGAACTACTGATACGGCTACTGCTTATGATAATAAGCAACTGAAAAGTTCTGCCCTCAAAGCCTATTTTAAAATGGCTCGAAGCGGTAGCAACCTTATCTTAAACAACTTAAATCGTGCAGCGGATTTGATACAAAGTTTTAAACAAGTAGCAGTTGAGCAAAGCAATTTGGATAAACGCTCTTTTGCTGTGAAAAAATATATCCAGGATACTTTGATTAGCTTAAAACCGCATCTGAAAAAAACGTCGCATCAAATCACGGTTCACGGTGATGAGCAAATTAAAATAAATAGTTATCCTGGCGCGTTTTCACAAATTGTGACTAATATCGTGATGAACTCGGTGCACCATGCTTATTCAAAAGAGGAAACTGGAAACTTGCGTTTTGAAGTCAAATTGGATTCAGAACATTTAATAATAGAATATAGCGATGATGGTTGTGGTATTTCCCCAGAAAATCTGGATAAAATATTTGAGCCGTTTTTTACAACGGCTCGCAACCAGGGTGGCATCGGTTTAGGGCTACATATTGTTTTTAATTTGGTGACACAGAAATTACAAGGAATAATTAGTGTTCAAAGTGAAGTTGGAGTTGGTACGACGTTTATTCTGAATTTGCCATTATAAGCATTTTAGGAACGTACATCAAATAATTTAGTCAACTTTAAAACCAGACCTGCCAGGTTAAAACAAAACCTGGCAGGTCAAGAGCAGCGTCCAAACTTGATTTTGACCTGGCAGGTTTTCTTCTCAGTTATGTAGCCCACCAACCGTTTAAAAAAAAAGTTCAAAAATTACCAGTTAGTAGTATATGAATTCAGTACTTAGCTATTCGGAAATACTATAGAATTTATGATATGAAAATATTTAATAACTTACCTATTAGATATAAGTTAATGATTAGTATGGGAACAATTTTAGTTGTCGCTCTCATTATTG
>QNES01000278.1 GCA_003645255.1 Gammaproteobacteria bacterium | reverse complement strand
TATAATGCGTTTACCCAAATCCAGCCCAGCCAATAAACGTATCTCATCTATGGTACAGATCAATGACATTGCCGCGACCTGTCTTGATTTTGCAGGTTGTAACATCAGTGATTTCCCGAGTTCATCAAAAAATCTTAAGCCTCTTATCTCCGGTGAAGTTCCTTCTGTACGAGACTATGCCATATCTCGTTTCTATACAGTTCCGGAACTTTCGGGAGGTCAGGCGTGGGTAGAGGGGTATTTTGGACAACTGTTTTCAATGATGCTGAGAACAGAGGAATGGAAAGTGGCTGTGTATGAAGACGACGAAATGGGAGAATTGTATAATATGAAGACGGACCCTGATGAGCAGAATAATCTATGGGATTTACCGGAGCATGCCAAAATTCAAAAACATCTGCTCGAACTGGTTACTGAAAACGGCGGCGGAAGACTGGTTACCGAATGCAATTACCACAAAAAGGCTAACTGAGCAAATGTGGAAAAACGAAATTCGCGCCCACTCATAACAGAAGAATGAAAATTAATCAAAAGAGGTCAAAGAAAAAAATGAAAAAAAACGAGAAAGATTCGATTAGTATGTCAGAGACATCAAGGATATTCCCCAGAACGCTGCCGGATGGATTTAGTATTGAGCTCAATACGCTTCAAAACGCACTGGCGGTTCTGGTGCGTCACCGCCCTGATGAGTATCCCCTATATCCGAGTATGGGAGAATGGGGACTCACGATTCCTGAAATGATAGCAACTTCAAAAGGTTTTTGCCTGGGAGGAAAAGGAATCGAAGCGAGAAAGTGGATGTCAGTACCGGAAAAACCCAATACCATCCAGTATAAGTATCGTCAGGAGCCACCTGTGGAGCTAAGCGGCTTCGGCGGGTCGGAAGCACGAATTGATAAAGATGCGCACCTGGAATACACAGCTACATTAACTGTCGATGAAAATACTGTCGATGTTGAAGTGGCAATTACGAATCTGTCTGACGAGCCGATGTCGGCCTTTACACACCTGTGCAACCGGTTCACGGGCCGCGGCTATTCCTGGGGATGGCGGGACCGTACCTATATCCAGATAGATGGTAAATGGATTGTTGTTCCTCCAGGAATAACGCCTTCGACTGGTAAGTGGTTTTTGGAAAACAATCTTCCAGATAGTTGGCTAATGGAATTTTTCAGAAAAGGAAGTTCCGTAGATCCTAATGCAAGGGTTACGAGTCCGCTGGTGTGTATGGTCTCGGAGGACCGTCGCTATACAATGGTTTGCGGGTCTCCTCAGGGCTCGATGGTATTCATCAATCCGGATAATCCGTGCCTGCATAGCGAACCGTACACGCCTGTAATCGAACCGCGGGAAACAGCTATTCAGAAATGGAGCATGCGGGTGTACAAACTCCCTCTTGAGGAAGCCGTTGTCCGATTTGAAAGTGAAGTATGTAAGAAACAAAAAAAATGAGATGACAAAATACTAAAGGAAATATTACAATGTCTGAAAGTAAACTATTTAATTATTCAGGAGAGAGTTACGAAGCGGAAGTCCCTGACACGCTGGATTTGGCTGATAACGCCGCACTGGCTATAAACGGTCTGGGCGGGACGATCGACCCCGATATGGAATATCTGCCGTTTGGAATGATTCATTTCAAGGACAAAACGCCGCACATGCACCACTGGGGTTCGGCAGATGCAGGCTGTGTACCCAAATTCGCTGAATCGTTTCCAATGATGCGTATTATGTCTGGCAGCAAACAATACCTCGAAATAGAGTCCGGGGTCAAGAAGTCGCTGCTGGCACGGATCGACAATGATATATTCTGGCACCGTTTTGATTCGAAATATCCGTGGCAAAGCACCTATGGCGACAGTGAAACCCGCTACGAAAAAGGGGCAGAGGATTTTAGTATTCCGAGCCATACAGCACGGATGCTGCGGTCTGTACTAGCGTGGCAGAATGTCTGTAATGACTCCTCATTGGACGAAGTCGCCGGCGGCCTGGTCCGAGGGATGCGCCGCATTGCTATTGACCGCGACGATTACAGTTACTATCCGGAAAAGGGAGGATGGGGAGATGCTACTTCTTACCCACGTTCTGGCTGGCGGAATACGGACGAAGCGGAAAGTGAGGTTGAAGGTCCAGAAGGTTCAATGACCGGCTATCATGCACATCAAATCTATGCTGCCGCCCAATGGTATAAGGTCAGCGGCGACCCAGTGGCGTTGGATCTTGCTGCGCGCTTGACTCGCTACTGCATGAAGCCTAAATTTTGGGGCGGAGTTCCTGATGCCGAACGCTGCGAAGGTTTTATGGGGCACATTACGCTCGGTAAACAGGAACCGGCTTACACCGCCGGTGCCGAACAGGGGCACTGGTGCAGCCATTTTCATGCCCGGGCGACTGTATTGCGCGGAATTCTGGCATACGCGGTAGTCGCAGCGGATGAAAGGGCGATGGAATTTGTCAGGCGTGCGTACGAATTTACTCTTACCCAGGGCATTCCGCGCATCGGCTGGATTAATTGTTTCCCAGCTGCTGCAAATGTGTGTGAAGGTTGCGCACTTGGTGATTTGATAGGACTTGGAATCAGGTTATCCGACGCCGGGCTGGGCGACTACTGGGACGATGTAGACTCCATTGTGCGTAATCATTTAGTTGAGCAACAGGTTACCAGACGCGATCTCCTTGAACGCATCTCGACGGCGTCCGGCACTGGCTGCTGTGACGACCTACCTCCGGGTCAAGTTTGCCGGGACAATGTTATCGAACGCTCTCTTGGCACTTATTTTGGCAACTCGTCACCCGCAGGCGTTCCCGATGAATTCGCCTGGGGAATGCTCTGCTGTACAGGAAACGCTACGCAGGGGATATACTATGCCTGGGAAGGCGCCCTGCGCGAAAGCGGAGATACCGCGCAGGTAAATTTGCTTTTGAACCGTGCCGCAAAACTGCTTGATGTTAACAGCTATCTGCCTTATGAGGGTAAGGTCGTGTTACGCAACAAAGCTGCACGGCGAATCAGTGTACGTATTCCATATTGGGTTAATCGCAAAGATATTCGCGCCAATGTTTCGGGTCATGATACCGAACTTGACTGGCTTGGCAATAATCTGGTATTTGAGGAACTCAAACCAAATGATGTAATTACGCTTACTTTCCCGGTAAAGGAGACCACGTCCAGCTATACGATTAATGCTCATTCACCAGATGAGAAAGTTTATACCTGCGATTTCAGGGGCAGTACCTGTGTGGGTATTTCGCCTCGTGATGAATCCGAAACAAGTTACCCGTTTTATCAGCGTGACCACATGAGAAAAGATAAAGCACCAATGAAAACAAAAACACGTTTTGTAGCGGATAAAACTATC
>QNES01000277.1 GCA_003645255.1 Gammaproteobacteria bacterium | reverse complement strand
TCACATCAACCAAGGTGCAAGCAATATTATCGCGTGAACGGTTCAGCATATCTATAATGTTGAGGTTTGCATTAGCGATTGCCGCGGAAATGCGTTCAATCATATGTGGCACATTAGCGTTTACTACCAATAAACGGTATCCACCATTACGTGGCATATCTATTTCAGGAAAATTCACCGAATTATGCACAACTCCATTTTCCAAATAATCACGCACTTGTTCAGCTACCATGACGGCACAATTTTCTTCTGCCTCCTTAGTTGAGGCACCCAAGTGGGGTAAGCTAATCACGCGCTCATGCCCTATCAATAAATTATTCGGAAAATCACAGACATAGCCATTAACTTGCTTTGCGGTAATCGCTTCACAAACGGCAGCATTATCCACAATCCCATCACGGGAAAAATTGAAAATCGTCAAACCTTGACGGGCATTTTGTAATTTTTCGGCATTGATAAGATGGCGTGTGCTATCTACTAAAGGCACATGCACTGTCACAAATTCGACTTGTGACAACATATCCACAACACTCAATGCTTGTTTGACATGCGCCGATAGTTGCCAGGCATTTTTTACCGTGATATGCGGATCATAGCCAATGACTTTTACCCCTAAAGCTTGAGCGGCATTTGCCACTTTAACCCCAATGGCTCCTAACCCAATCACACCTAATGTACGCCCGGCTAATTCGCAACCCACAAATTTTTTCTTACCTGCTTCAACTTGTTTAGAAATTTCCGCATCGGTGCCCTCTAAGTGGCGTACATAATCCCAGGCAGGGAATAAATTGCGAACAGTTGATAATAGACTTCCGATCACTAACTCTTTAACCGCGTTGGCGTTAGCCCCAGGCGCGTTAAAAACAGGAATACCACGGGCATTCATTTTATCGACAGGGATGTTATTAACGCCCGCCCCTGCTCGCCCGACGGTTCTCATGGTTTCAGGTATTTCCCAATCGTGCATATTAAATGAACGCAATAACACCGCATCCGGATGCTGAATTTCTGAAGCCACTTCGTAACGATCACGCGGTAAACGTTCTAAACCTAAAACCGAAATATTATTCAAAGTCAATACTTTATACATTAGCCGTTCCTTAAAGCAAAATCATTCATAAAATCAATCAACGCTTGTACGCCTTCTTCAGGCATAGCATTATAAATACTTGCTCGCATACCACCAATGGTGCGATGCCCTGCTAAGGTTAACAATCCGGCTTCTTTAGCTTGTGCCAAAAAGCTTTTATTCAAAGCCGAATCTTTTAAGGTAAATGGCACATTCATCCAGGAACGATAGTTGGGATCAACCGGATTATCATAAAACTCGGAATTGTCAATGGCAGCATATAAGTTTTCAGCCTTGCGCTGATTACGTATTCCCATTTCGACTAAACCGCCCAACTCTTTCAGCCATTTAAACACTAAGCCTGCTATATACCAGGCATAAGTCGGCGGCGTATTATACATGGAAGCACTATTGATGTGAGTTTGATAAGTCAACATACTAGGCGTGTTGGGCAGGGCATCCCCAATCAAATCTTCTCGTATAATCACAATCGTCAAGCCGGCAGGACCGATATTTTTCTGTGCGCCAGCGTAAATGAGCCCATATTTGGAAACGTCCAAGGGGCGTGATAAAATAGTTGAAGACATGTCTGCTACCAGCGGCTTATCACCCACTGCCGGTATGTTAAGAAATTCTAAACCGTTAATCGTCTCATTAGGTGTATAATGAACATAAGCAGCGTTGGGATTTAATGCCCAATGACTGGGTTCTAACACATTGGTAAAGTTATTGCTTTGTGAATCAACAGCGATGTTGACTTGGCAATATTTTTTGGCCTCAGCAATGGCTTTTTTAGACCATAAACCGGTGTTAAAGTAATCTGCTTCCAAAGCACCACGCAGCAAATTCATAGGCACCATGGCAAATTGAGTCGAAGCACCCCCTTGCAAAAAGAGCACTTTGTGACTATCTGGAATATTTAATAATTCTCGAAAATCAGCCTCAGCTTGTTCGGCAATGGATTTAAATTCTGGACTGCGATGGCTCATTTCCATCACTGACATACCGCTACCATGCCAATCAAGCAATTCGGCTTGTGCTTGTTCTAATACCTGTTGTGGTAAGGCGGCTGGTCCGGCACTAAAATTAAAGGCTCGTGACATAATTTATCCTTAATAACTGGAGTACAACGGATTGGGGAAATAAACGGATTTTATATTAGTTAGCATAGGTGGAACCTGTGGTAACTAATATGTAGCTATGCAAAAATTTTTTAACATTCTTAATTAGATTAATATTTTAACATAAGTGAAAGAAAAAGGTTTATACCTAACCATTTTTTAATCCTAGCCAAAAACCATTAACTATTAACCATTAATCTTTATGATCCTTACTAAAAGTCGCAATCTCTTACCAAGTGGTTATCAATTACTAGAATACCGTATCCAATCTGTTCTTGGACATGGGGGATTTGGTGTTACCTATCTTGCCCAAGATACCAGGCTTAATCATCGCGTTGCTATTAAAGAATATTTTCCAAATGATTTAGCCGTTAGGCAAGAGGGCTATACTGTCCATCCTAAATTTCAAAAATATAAAAAAAGTTTTTCATGGGGTTTAAAAAGATTTCTTCAAGAAGGGCAAGCACTTGCCACTTTTCAACATCCTAATATTGTCCGGGTATTACGTTATTTTGAGGCGCATAATACGGCTTATATTGTTATGGAGTATGAGCAAGGGCAAAGCTTATCTAATGCATTGAAAAATGGTAAGACACTAACCGAATCTGAAATCATGACCATTTTGCCATTATTATTATCCGGTTTACAACTCGTCCATGAAACTGGCTTTCTACATCGAGATATTAAGCCTGCTAATATTTACTTGCGCGACAAAGATCACACCCCGGTTTTACTGGATTTTGGTGCCGCACGTTATGCCCTGGGAAATATCAGTCGCAGCATCACAGCTCTTGTCACGCCTGGTTATACGCCATTTGAGCAATATCAAACGAAGGGACCTTTAGGTCCTTGGACCGATATTTATGCCGTAGGGGCAGTTTTATATCGTGCGATTAGTGGTGAAAAACCGGTTGAAGCCCCAGCCCGAATTAATGTCGTCAAACTGAATAACGAAACCGATCCCTTACCATCCATTATCAAAATCGGTCGCAAAAACTACTCTAAGCATTTATTGCAAGGCATTGAGTGGGCATTACAAATATCAGAAAAAGATCGCCCCCAAAATGTCAAAGAATGGGCTGAAGCAATGTTGCCTAAATCCTATCATTTGCTCAATTTAGGCACGCACACTCCCGTCAAAAAACATTTCAATAGATGGATTTTAACAGGTGTCATTATAGCCACCATATTAAATGTGGG
>QNES01000276.1 GCA_003645255.1 Gammaproteobacteria bacterium | reverse complement strand
ATGTTGAAAGCAGTTTTGTGCATCATCAGGAGTAATTGTTTCTAAAGCATCTGCTAGAGCTTGATAAAGTTCTTCAGTATTTGAGATAACTGTTTTCTTGATAAAATTTTTGACTTTAGACCAAATATGTTCAATTGGATTTAATTCAGGGGAATAAGCTGGAAGAAACATTATCCTCGCCCCGGTTGCTTCAATCATTGCTATAGCGTCTTCATCGTCATGAACTCTCGCGTTATCCATAATAACCACATTAGAGGAAGTTAATACAGGAACTAAAAATTCTTTAACAAAGAAAGCAAACAAAAACCCAGTTAAGGTTCCTTCATAACAGAAAGCAGTCAATAAGCCGGAAATTCCTAATGCGCCAAGCGTGCTAATTCTCGTGCCACGAGTCAAAGAGTTTTCACTGTGAGCCATAGTGCCTAAAGGGGAACGTGCATGACGACGAGTCAAATTTCTAACATTACCCGTTTCATCAAGAAAAATGAGAGCTTTGGTTTCAAGAGATTCCAGGTTATTTTCGTAAACGCGTCGCACCTCTTGATTCTCCGGCGTGTATTTCCTCGAATCAAATAACGTTTTCTTTTTTCGAGTTATTTTTAATTTAGTTAAAGTTCTATCAATCGTTGAACGACTAACTGCTTCAAAGTGTTGGTTATATTCATCACGAATTTCCAAAAGGATTAGATCCGGTTGACTTTCTATTAACTCCTTTAGAAAAGCCTCCCCTGACACCGATATTGACGCTGGGTATCCGCCTCCATGAGGTTTTGGAGCTATTTCGCCATTCAGATAAAATTTTTGTAGCAAACTAGCTACAAAGCTAAACGAGACTTTAAAACGTTCTGCTAAATCTCGCATTGAACCTTCATCATTGTTATAAGTAGTCACTATTTTTCACGTAAATCTATTGAATAAGGTTTTGGCATGGAATACTCCATTCGAGGTTAAATTATTAGTAAATATTGTAACTCTATTTTGTATTTTAGTCAAGCGGGAACCGCTATAACCTGGTTTCCCATCAAAAAATCATGGACGATTTTAATTTAAACTTGGCAACCCGTTTAGGTGCTGAGAAGTTTGTTTTTGTTCCACACCACTTAGCCCATGTCTTATGTGGCTTTTTCCTATCTGGCATGAAAAAAAGTGCTTTTTTGGTGACAGATGGTCGCGGAGAACTCTACTCTTCAGTCATGGGGGAAATCGATCAAGAACAGTGTAAGATTTTTCAAGACGTATCGCTTAAGATACCCGATTCAATTGGCATATTGTATCGAAAGTTTACGAAATATTTGGGTTTTATGCCGAATTGTGATGAATATAAGGTGATGGCCCTAGGTGCATTTGTAAATTCTCCCCCTGAGTATGATTTCGGTCATTTTATTGAATTTTTGCCCGATGGTCAATTCCAGCTCAAGCTACAGTCTAATATAGAGCTGCATTACTACCGTTTTTTGGAAGATTTTTTTGGTGTAAGAACGGAAGAAAATGACAAAAATATGGCCTATTTTATCCAAAAATTAACGGAGAAGGCAATATGGCATCAAGTCAAGTATCTTCAAGACCAAACCACGTCTGACTGCATGTTGCTTGAAGGTGGTGTGGCTATGAATTGTGTCAACAACAGTAAAGTATTGGCAAAATCAAGATTTAAGGATGTCCATGTCGGATTTGCTGCCAATGACGCTGGCGTTGCAATTGGGGCGGCTTTTTATCCGTTTTACCAGAAGAAGGCTTTCAAAAGCAACACCATTACACCCTATCTGGGACCTCAGTTTTCGCACCAAGAAGTTTTAAATGCCCTTAATGCGAAATCGGAGGAGGTGACTTTCCGCGAATTAGAAGAAAATGCGCTTTTTGAAGTTATTATAGAGCATCTGTCCGCTAAAAAAATCATCGGCTGGTTTCAAGGCAGAATGGAGTATGGTCCCCGTGCTTTAGGGAATCGAAGTATATTGGCAAACCCGGCTTTTCCTGATATGAAAGATATCATCAATGCCAAAGTCAAATTTCGGGAAGGTTTCCGTCCTTTTGCTGGTGTGATTTTAGATACAGAAGCCGACAATTTTTTTGAAATGGGAAAAAAGGAAAGTTCTCCTTTTATGACTTTTGTTTTTGAGGCAAAAACACAAACAAGAGATAAGTTGAGCAGTGCGCTTCACATCGACAATACATCTAGGGTCCAAACTCTGTCAGAACAGCAAAATCCTAAGCTTTACAATCTTCTGTTAACATTCAAGGAGAAAACAGGTATCCCATGTATTATTAATACCTCTTTTAATGTGATGGGAGAACCCATTGTTTGCAGTCCTAGTGATGCTGTCAATTGTTTCCTTAACAGTGGGATAGATGTTCTTGTTATGGAGAATTTTCTTGTGTATAAAAAAGATTGATGAAAATGCTGATTCTAATGTTTTCTGTGGATAATAAATTCAGTATCTATAGATATTCATATAAATAAATTCACAAAGGGCAGTCGCGATGGCCTGCCCTTACAGTACATGATATTAAATAGATTCATTCTGTGAAATTATTTATCTGAAAAGGGCGGCGACGAGTCGTTCCTTATGGTGACCAGTTTAAGTTGCCCAAGTTGCCCAGTTTGGAAACGCATAGTTCAACTGATAACTCATTAATTAATTAATATAATTCCACATAAAAAACTATCGATTAAAAAAGTGATGTTGTTTATACCAATCTTGTATAGTTCTGATGATAACAACTATATATGTTTGCGCGAAGCGTGAAATAAAATTTAAATGTGACAAAATTAGAAACCAACTTTCTAAAACGGAAAATTATTTTGTGACCATTCCCTAATAAATATAGTTAATGTAACTTATTGATTTTATTAAATTTCTTAAAAACGGTGTCCAATCAAAAAAATTTTTGAAATATTTTTTTTAAAGAGTACTTGACATATTTGAAAATCCAGCATATAATAATGGGCATCCTTTTGGGAGCATCCCTTATACTCGATGATCAAGTTTTTTGTAAGTGATTGATTTTAAAATAAATATTATTTTAGGGGCTAAAAATAAATTAGCTTTAAAATCAATAAGTTACCTATTTTATGCCCTAAAAATCGATCATCTTAAAGCCAAATAACATCAAAAACTTGATCATCGAGTTATAGTTATCCAGATAAATATTGTGATTTCAAAAAATTTTAGAAAAATTTTTTGCAGAACAAAACTTTTCGGGCTAACTATAATTCACAGGTACTGAATGAAACTCCTAATATACTGAACAGAAATCAAATTTGTGAAAATTCTTATTTCAATATAGAAATAGTTACCTAACCAATAGTATTTAATAGTATTGTATGGAACTAACAGGCGGCTAATAATTAGCAGAAGTTAGATAGGTTATAACACCTTTAAATGTTCAATCCAGTTTGAAGCTCTGT
>QNES01000275.1 GCA_003645255.1 Gammaproteobacteria bacterium | reverse complement strand
TACTGATCAAAGTATTGATATCCATCGTTTGTTACAACGATATGAGCAGTATTTGCAAGCTAATCGAGAGATGGTATTGAAAGATGCGCCACGTCGAAAAAATGATCTACGTGTGTTTGAGGCAGTCTTTCAATTTCATCTTTATCTCTATTTGGTTAGTTTTTTTCGGAATTATGGTGTACAAGTTTTTCCGGAATTTCCGACGGATAATGGTGCGATTGATTTATTAATACGTTATGCGGGGCAATTGTTTGGCTTGGAATTAAAAAGTTTTGCCAATCAACCGGGCTATCGTGATGCTCTCAAGCAAGCGGCTAAATATGGGCAAAAGTTAGGAGTGACTGAGATTTGGTTAGTTTTATTTGTGGAAACGGTTGATGATCAGAATCGCCAACGGTTTGAAATGGTTTATACGGATAAGAAAACGGGGGTTGTGGTACATCCTTTGTTTGTGCAAACGGGAAGTTTGATAAAGTAAAATTTAAGCTAGGTTGAAATTTACCTGGATATTTATAATTCATCCTCAATACAAAATATTATGACAAAAAAAATAGCTTTAATAACAGGCATTACCGGACAAGATGGTGCCTACTTAGCCGAATTTTTATTAAAAAAAGGCTATGAAGTACACGGTATAAAACGCCGTGCTTCATCATTCAATACCAATAGAATTGATCATCTTTATCAAGAACCGCATGAAAAAGAACGGAATTTCGTTCTACATTATGGTGATTTAACCGATTCGACGAATTTAATTCGTATCATTCAGCAGGTGCAGCCGGATGAAATTTATAATCTCGCGGCGCAAAGCCATGTTGCGGTGTCATTTGAAACGCCTGAATATACGGCAAATTCCGATGCATTGGGTACACTCCGTATTCTTGAAGCTATTCGTATTCTTGGCTTAGAACAGAAAACGCGTTTTTATCAGGCTTCGACTTCTGAATTGTTTGGTAAAGTACAAGAGATTCCCCAGACAGAATCTACCCCTTTTTATCCACGTTCGCCTTATGCTGCTGCTAAGTTGTATGCTTATTGGATTACCATTAATTATCGAGAGGCTTATGGTTTGTATGCTTGTAATGGTATTCTTTTTAATCATGAAAGCCCCCTCAGAGGTGAGACTTTTGTGACCCGTAAAATCACCCGTGCTTTGGCACGGATTAAATTGGGATTGCAGGATTGCCTTTATCTAGGTAATCTGGATGCTAAACGTGATTGGGGACATGCGCGTGATTATGTGGAAATGCAGTGGTTGATGCTACAACAGGATGAGGCGGATGATTATGTGATTGCTACCGGAGAGCAGCATTCAGTGCGTGAGTTTGTCAGCTTGGCGGCGCAAGAATTGGGTATGACGATTCGCTGGGAAGGAGATGGCATTGCTGAAAAAGGTTATGAGATAACATCGGGTAATTTATTGGTAGCGGTTGATCCGCGTTATTTTCGCCCCACGGAAGTAGAAACTTTGCTGGGCGATTCTTCCAAAGCGAAGCAACAACTGGGGTGGACTCCTAAAATATCGTTCATGGAATTGGTTAAAGAAATGGTAGCGACAGACATGCGAGATGCTGAACGCGATACTTTGATTGAAAAAGAAGGTTTTAAAACTTTTAATTATCATGAGTGAATGTTTGAATCAGGATTATCAGGATTTTAGAATTTTCATTCTGACCCTTAAAAATTATGAATAAAAATGCCACTATTTACATTGCTGGACATCAAGGTTTAGTTGGTTCAGCTATCCAACGAAAATTGAAATCAGAAGGTTATCAAAATTTTTTATTACGAACCCACCGTGAATTGGATTTGACTGATCAAGCGGCTGTTTTAGCATTTTTCCAGTCTGAGAAACCAGATTATGTGATTTTAGCCGCAGCTAAAGTGGGTGGAATTTATGCTAATAATACTTATCCTGCTGATTTTATTTATCAAAATTTGATGATAGAGTGTAATATCATCCAGGCAGCATTTCAGCAACAAGTATTGGGTTTATTATTTCTGGGTAGCTCATGTATTTATCCCAAATTTGCTGAACAACCCATGCGCGAAGATTCTTTGCTAACCAGTCAATTAGAATCTACTAATGAACCTTATGCTGTGGCAAAAATTGCGGGACTCAAATTGTGCGAGTCTTATAATCGGCAATATGGTACAGATTTTCGTTCTATCATGCCGACCAATTTATATGGTAGCAATGATAATTTTCACCCGCAAAATAGTCATGTTATCCCAGCTTTGTTGCGTCGTTTTCATGAGGCTAAGGTGAATGGTGTCGATAATGTGACAGTATGGGGAACTGGCAATGCGAAGCGGGAATTTTTGCATGTTGATGATTTGGCGGATGCTTGCATATTTGTCATACAGTTGGATAAAGCTATCTATCAAGCACAAACTCAGCCGATGTTATCTCATTTGAATGTGGGCACCGGTTATGAGGTGAGCATTCGAGAATTGGCGGAAATGATTAAACAGGTGACTGGATTTGCGGGTACATTGCTGTTTGATAGCAATCAGCCGGATGGAACACTGCGTAAGTTATTGGATGTGTCAAAGTTAAATAATCTTGGTTGGCGAGCTAAAATTGGTTTATTGGAGGGCTTGCGTGAGGCTTATCGGTGGTTTGTTGCCGTGGAGAAAAATTAATTATAGGTTTGTATATAAATAAAATTTTGTAGCAGGGCGAACACACAGGTTCGCCCTACAAAAAAAACATCAGAAATAAGAGTATTTTTGACGGTATGTCTCTTTTTTTTGCCACTATAATACTTTTTTTGTTTTGAATTATTTTTAGGTCTAAAATGGTTTTTTTCTGTGACATCAATCAAGACGAGCGGTTCTTCTTCGGTAACCATTTTACTTGCAATAGGGGCATTCTCTATTGCTTTTGAAATTGATACTTTATGTTCAACAGTTTGCGTTTTCATTTCTTTTGAGGTCAAATTAGAAGGTTTTCCCACGGTTTTTAAGGCTTCTTCTAGTTCAAAGTCTGTTTTAAGAAAGCGTTTGGGTAAAACATTTAATTTTAATTGAGCTCGTTTTAAAACGGGTAAGAATTTTTTGATATTCTCTACTCAGTAACTGCCCTTTTCGCCCGCCGCCAGGGCGACGGCTTGTACGATTTTTTTGATAGGCTTCATCAGAAATTTCTGGTAAACTTTCAGAAAAAGCAGGTAGAAGTTCGGAAAAGGGTTTTTTACCCAAACCGGTTAGCGATTTTAATTGTCTTTCACTTCGAGTTGAATTATAATAATCAAGCATTGTTATCCACCCATAAATTATAATTTATAATTAACGATACTTTATTATTATAACATAATAAATCATTAACTGTCAAATTGAAACGGGATTTATTTAAGTCATTGATTTTAAAATACTTTTTTTTTGAGGTTGACATAAGTCTCTGAAATATATAACTTAATTATTTCGGGACAAGTC
>QNES01000274.1 GCA_003645255.1 Gammaproteobacteria bacterium | reverse complement strand
CACTTTGTATGGATTAGGTGCGGGCGTATGGACACGCGATGTGCATCAAATGCAAACATTGGCTCGTGGCATTGAAGCAGGGCGTGTTTGGTGTAATTGTTACCATGCTTATCCTGCACATGCTTCGTTTGGTGGATACAAAAAATCCGGTATTGGGCGAGAAACTCATAAAATGATGCTCAATCATTATCGCCACACCAAGAATGTGTTAGTGTCTTATGATAAAAATCCATTAGGATTCTTCTAAACATATTATGGGCAGTTCTTTCAGAATTGCCCATTTCTTTGACTGGAAATGCTATACCATCAGAAATATCAAGTACCTCACATCAATCACAGAGATCACCATTCAAAATGGGTAAGCGAATTACAATACAAGTTCCTTTTTTCTGTTCTATCCACACTGCTCCATTATGTTCTTCAATAATTTTTTTCACAATGGCTAAACCTAATCCCGTACCTTTCGTCTTTGTCGTCACATAAGGCTCAAAAATTTTATCTAATAAATGTTTAGGAATACCTGGCCCTTGATCAGACAAACGTAATTCGACACATTTAAAACAAGAATCCGTTAAATAGCTCGTGGTGACAGTAATACAATTATGAGTGGATTTTACCTCTAGCGCATTTTTTATGAGATTATGTAATACTTGTCGCAATAATCCCCCATCGGCTTTAATAACTGGTATCGTTTCATCTAGTTTACTATTAATTGGCACGGCAGTATGACAATATAAATCTAGCACCTCTTTGATGAGTTGATTAAGATTTAAAGCTTGTTTATGTGTAGAAGGGGTTCTCGCATAGTCAGAAAAAGCATTAACCATTTTTTTCATCGCATCAACTTGTTGAATAATAGTATGAGTCATGCGATCTAAAATTTCGGCATCTTTCTCAGAGAATTGATGCAAATATTTATGCCGCAAACGTTCAGCGGAAAGTTGGATAGGAGTCAATGGGTTTTTAATTTCATGGGCAAGACGGCGAGCAACTTCACTCCAAGCCGCATTTCGCTGTGCTTGAATTAAGGTTGTCACATCTTCAAAGACAATCACATATCCCGGTTCAGGGGAATGGGATACTTGTAATTTGGTACCATGACAGATAAGTATTTTACGCCCTCCTGTACCAAATAAAGTCATTTCCTCCCGCCAATCTTGAACATGATTGAATAAATGAGGCTGAATGGCATGACATAAAGGCTGTAAAGTCGCGTTATTTTTTTGCAATTGCATTAAGCTTTGCCCTAATAACTGACTTAAAGGCAAATTCAGAATCCTTTCAGCAGCCGGATTAGCAGTGCGCAAACAGTGTTTATGATCAAGCGAAATCACGCCAGAAGATAAACGCTCTAACACTGCTTCTAAATAAGATCGTTGATTATCAGCTAATTGTTGACTTCGTCTAACTTCATCACGCGCTTGTGCAATCTTATCAGTCATCATGTTGAAAGATTGAACCAAAAAACCTAATTCATCTAAGTGCTCAACCGGTAACTTTTTTTCATAATTGCCATTAGCAACCGCTATCGTTCCTTCGACTAAATGACTGATCGGGGCAATAAAACGACGTGCTGCAAAAAATGCCATCCACACCGCACTAAAAATACATAAAAGTAATACCAAAGACAAGACAACGGTGAAACTCAACTTTAGAGGTTTGTGCAAATAAGCTTTTTTTTGATAATTAACAAAAGCCTTTTCCACACTTTCTGCTAATTCACTCACACGCGCTGGTATCGGAAATAAAGTTTGTAACAAACGCACTGGCTGATTTTGAGTCAGTTTAATTACCACACGAATATGTAAACCTCGATCTGCAATGCTCTCTAAACTGACATAACGCTCTGATTGTTTGAGTTGCAATAACACACTTTGATTAGGGCGACTGGGCAATAGATAGTCAAGGTTGGCACTATTAGAAGCAATAATACGTCCATTAGCTGTTAATAATGTTAATTCATCTGCACCACTAAAATTACGTAACTCATTGAATTGTAAAGATATTTCATCATCATTGAGCAGTGCAACCTCTTCAACAACGCTAATTGTTTGCTTCAGTGCTTCACGCATACGGGCTTCCAGAGCGGCTCGACTTAAATCAAGTGCATCAGTCAACGCCAATTCGATATTGGGCTCAAACCAGTTATCTAAACGTTGATGCAAAAATTCTAAAGAAAAATAATAAACCACTATCACCGGCACCGTAGATAATACCACTAATAAACCGACTAAACGAATTGTCAGTCTGGCACCAATACGCTTTTGATGGACTTGAGAAAGAAGTTGTTGTAAGTTTAAAACGATAAGTGCCAGTAATGCCAAAAGTGCCATAGCGTTAATAAGCAATAAACTGGAATAAAAATGCTCATAACGCTCTGAATTTTGCAATGTACTAGCAATCATCAATAAAGATACCAGCAAAGCGATAAAAAAAACCACTGCCATGCCAATATTCAGTCTTTTTTTTAGTTTGCTTTTCATTATTTTAAGTTTTAATAAAAACCGCTTTGTACAGAATATTTTTATTTAACTTGTTGATTAATATAATTTTTAATTATCTAAATCAACAATTTCGTTGTAAGGGTAATCCCTTGTGGTTAGCCTAAAGTTGTCGAAGTTATTTCAGGCACGTTTTTAATTCTGATTCAGTAGTATACTCTGCACAGGCACAATCGGAACTTTTCAGATGATCTTTGTGAATCCTTTTTGGTTTTAAGGAAATGGTGGGCTACCTGGCTTTTAGTATAATGTAGTAGTATAATGTAGGGTGGGTAGATTAAAACCCACCTATCTTTGGACTCCAAACATAACAAATAGAAATTATGTCAATAAGATTACCTTATGGTATTAGCAATTTTAGCCTACTGGTGAGCGAGAATTATTATTACGTTGATCGCACGGCTTATATTGAAAAGCTAGAACAAGCCAATGAACCTTATATATTTTTTTTACGTCCACGCCGCTTTGGTAAAAGCTTGTTTATCTCTATGCTGCGGCATTATTATGGTTTAGAATTCACCGAGCAGTTTGCTCTGTTATTTGATCAATATTATATTGGTCAACATCCCACGCCAAAAGCGAATAACTATGCGATTTTGTACCTGGAATTTAGTCGGATTGATACCACGACTAGAGAGAGTACTTTTGAGGGCTTTTTAGGGAATGTGGTGAGTGGGGTTCATCGGTTTTTGGATACCTATACGACTTTGTCAAAAAGTGATAAAAAACAAATACTTAGTCAAAAATCACCCGAAAGAGTGTTGGTGAAATTGTTTGAGTACTACCATGAACCGAATATTTATGTCTTGATTGATGAATATGATCACTTCGCCAATGAAATTATGGCGTTTAACCTGGATCATTTTTCGGAGTTTGTCAGTCGCAATGGTTTTGTTCGCAAGTTTTATGAGGCGATTAAAGAAGCTACCGGGCAGGGGATTGTGACTCGTTTTTT
>QNES01000273.1 GCA_003645255.1 Gammaproteobacteria bacterium | reverse complement strand
TTTCAGCAGTGACGATGAAAGTCATAAACGATTTAAACGAAACATTGTCTTGATGCCAGAGCGGCGGGTGCAAATCTTTCCGGTCACTTTGAGTGCTTTCCGGGATAATGAACTTGAAACAGTTCTATTAGGTTGTGAACGGCCACGGACTTATTCTGGTCTCGTCAATGGTATATAGCGTTTCCCGATTAGGTGGAGTACAAAAACCGTAAAGCGTTTCCAAAATCTTGAAGGCTTGTTATGTCGTTTATTGAAACGGGAAATGCTATACCACCTGGCTTACTCAGATTTTTCTTTGGATATCGTCTAAGAGAGGACAGTACGATAGTTTACAATCGTGAGAGTATAAATGTTATGATAACATCCGATTGAAAAAAAAGGATCAGTAGGATACATAAATCCTTATAGGCGATTTCTGAAAAAAAAATACAGGGCGAGCGAACACGTCTGTCCACTCCTACATCTTCCTGTGTTGTAATGGCGAACATATCTGTTCGCCCTTTCATACATACCATTTCTGGAAATCACCTTAAGTCAAGCCGGGCGATAACAAAGGTTCGCCCTACAACCAATACTTGAAATTTGGTAACATATATCCATACACATAGTCAATTTATACTATAGATGTTCAGAAAAATAATTTCACAATGAGGGCCATAACAAAGGTTCGCCCCTACAAAGAAAATCTCATGTAGGGGCAGACCTGCGTGTCTGCCCGAGGGAAATTATTTACCTGAACATCTATAATTTGTTTTGTTTAGAAAAATTATGCGTTTACCTGATTTTATTATTATCGGAGTTTCGAAATGTGGTACCTCTACCTTGTACCAATATTTGTATCGGCACCCGCAGGTTTTTATGAGTAACCCCAAAGAGCCTGAGTTCTTTGCTTCTAGGAATGACGAAAACTATGCCAAGGGCATAGATTGGTATGCTTCACTTTTTAGTGGAGCTAAACCACACCAAGTTTGTGGGGAAGCATCCGGGAGATACACTCACTGGCCAAAGTTTCCAGAATCGGCTACCCGTATTGCACAGTTACTTCCTCAGCTTAAACTTATTTATATCATGCGGCATCCAATCAAACGGGCCTATTCTCAATATGTACAAAATATTAAATACAATCAAGTCATGGGGCATCAACTAAAAGTAGTTGAAACCTTTGAAGAAAATATTAAACGAGATAGTTATGTTCTGGATGTTAGCGATTATATGAAACAAATTGAACAATACCTTCGATTTTTCCCGCGAGAGTCATTTCTATTTCTTTTTATGGATGATTTAGCTCAAAAGCCAACAGATATGATGCGTAAGGTTTGCCGCTTTATTAATGTTGATGAAGGGTTTGATTTTATCCAAGATAGTTTAATTGCAGCAAACGTGGGTAGTAGGCATACAGGAAGTTTTCTTAGATCACAAATGACTGCCCCTCTGCGTTCAATTCCGGGCTTACCTCAATTTGCGGCTTTATTACCACAAAGTGTGCGAGATAGCGTTTATAAGGGATTGAGGAAATTACCGTATTATGAGACATCGCTTAAACAACAATACATACCGGAGCCAATGCGTCCTGAAACATATCAGAAGTTATTAGAACGGTTTCGGGAGCCTAACCAAAAATTGGCTGAGTTTCTACATTGCGATTTATCTAGTTGGTCCAAGTAATCATCAACGCAAAGTTTAACTCTTGTTGCAATAACCTTGCAGCAGGAGTACAAATTTTTTAAAAACCATTAAGGATAAATTAACTCAGCCAAAATGCTACTCCAATCACAAAAATGGAAGTTCCAAACGCTAGAGTATCTAATAAAGGTAACCACACACCATAAGAGCGAGTTAAGTAGATTAATGCTGGATAGCTGAGTAAATCAGTCAGTGCCAAACCTATAAAAAAGCCCGGCATACCCCAAAAATAAGCTCCAACACTCATACTCACAATCTGCAAACAGAGGCGAATTGCCGTATTAAGCATTCTTCGAAATGAATCTCCCATTGCTAAAAATATGGGGCCTATCGTGATACGAATGGTGGTCGCTGTGGCACCCGCCGCTAAGATTTGCAGCATCCAACCGGCTTCAATATAACGATCATCATAGAGAAGAGCAACCAGATTATCTCCCCATAAAATTAATGTCCAAAGTGGTGGCAGAAACACTGCTAATAGTATAATTCTTGCCTTAAACATTTTATGGCGTAATATTTTAATGTTTTGTTTAGCAAGTCGAGAATAGACAGGAAAAAGTATGTTGGAAGTGAGTGATTTCAATACTTGCATGACCAAATCGGACAGATTTTTGGCTAGTATATAAAGACCGAGCATACCCATACCTGCAAAACTGCCAAAAATGAAAACATCAAGGCGGGCAACCAAGAAACCCATTGCGGTGTTAATGAATATCCACTGACCAAATCGGATGAGTTCAGTAACCGCCGAAGGTTCCCATTGGAATCGCATTTGAACGCCTGACAATATCGTATGGCTGGCAATAAGTTTCACAATACTGCCCACAAAAGCACCTAAGACGAGTGCCCAAACGGAATGGAAATACCATGCACATAAGATCATTGCAATCAAATTAAACAGATAAGATGTCAATTCTAATATGGTTAGTGGGGCTAAGGTCATCCGACGTGAGTAAACTAACAACCAAGTTGAATGAAAACCAGCTATTAGAGAGGTAAGTGAGGCCACCATAATTATCAGGACTAGACTTGGCTCGTTATATTGCCAAGCTATGGGCCATGCCAAGGCTGCTGCTAACAACGTGAGTACTATTCCACGAATTACCTGAATTGTCCAGGCAGTCCGTAGAAATGTGGGTTCTTCACCACGTTTATTTTGAATAATGCTAGGTCTAAGACCAACATCGGAGAACATTCCCAAACCCATGAGCAAGGCATTAACAATGCCCATAATACCAAAGGCTTGTGGAGATAATAATCGAGTCAAAATCATATTTCCCACGAACCGCAGTGCTTGTCCCGTACCGACACCGAACATGATCCAAACTGAACCTTTTAAAGCTAAACGTTTGAGTGAAGTTGAAGAGGTGTTCTGCATTTATTAGTTTTACTCGTCATTATGTGTTGATTATTAACATGCGATTTGACATTAGGGACTTCCAAATACCCAACATCAAACTCTTTCAGTTGTTATATAGTGGTCATAAATTATTTGTGGATCGCTTCCTTGGGTTGGCAACTGGGTGTTTAATTTGAAGCAAACTTGCGGTTTATTTGTCAACAGATTTTTAGATCAAGGCTAAAAATCCGAGTTTTGAAAAAATCGGATTTCTTTAGCACATCAAGAAACAAAAATAGGGTGAAAAAAACTAAAACCTCGAATTCAGTTTGCAACCTCATCCATTTTTATTACAACGAATGAAGGAGCATATAAGGCATTCGTTTTTTGTGTGATTAGATTACCTAATGAAAAAACACTATGTCCATTATTATATTAATA
>QNES01000272.1 GCA_003645255.1 Gammaproteobacteria bacterium | reverse complement strand
CGGTACATTTCAAGGTGATACCGTCAAGAAATGCGACATCATCCACACTCATCGTAAAGTTTTGTTCTACATTCAGCGTGCCATCACTCACTTGCAAGGTGATTGTGTGAAAACCGATTTCCGCTTCAGTGGGTGTACCACTTAAAAGGGCAGTCCCATCACCGTTATCAGTGAAATTCAACCACGTTGGTTTGGTTAGTGCCGTTAGGGTTAATTGATCAGCAGTATTCACCGCTTTAGCTGTGATATCATAGTGATACAGGCTGTTTTTATCCACAGACGTGATTGGGGTGCTGCTGAACTTTAATGTATTCGTATTGACCGTGAGCGTAAAGCTTTGGTCAACATCCACCGTGCCATCATTCACACGCAAAGTGACATTATAGGTTCCTATTTCAGTGGGTGTACCATTTAAGGTAGCGGTACCATTGCCATTATCAGTGAAATTCAACCAAGCTGGTTTGGTTGGCGCACTGATAACCAGACTATCACCGGTATCTATATCATTGGTGATGATATTGTAGGTGTAGAGGGCATCTTTGTCAACGGAAATCACTGCTGTGCTGGTGAATGTTGGCGGATTATTCGCGGGAGGATTGCCAGAACAGGCTGGGGTTGTCGCACTTACCGTCACTGCGCTGGAATCACCAATTGCATTGGTTGCTTTGACGGAATAATTGTAGGTGGTGCCACAGGTTAAACCGGTGTCGCTGTAACTGGTGACATTGGCGGCGGTGATAATAACTAAAGTGACATCCCGTTCTACCTTGAAACCGGTTTCATCAGCACTATTGTCAGTCCAAGAAAGATTGATTTGAGTTTGTGAAACAACGGTGGCATTGAGAAGGGTTGCTGCCGATGGTGCTGTGGGACAGGTTCCATCTTGTGTCGTTTTCCAATAATCTTTTTGGAAATAACTGGAAGAATGACCTTGTCTTACGTCAATGAAGTCAATAAAGCTTTGACTCGTCGGAATGGTGAGTAAGTTACAAGATAAATCCATGCCATAACTTAGATCACTCAGGTTTTCCAACTCTGATGGTATAGTCCCAGTCAGTTGATTTTTATTTAAATAAAACCAATCTAAATTAGTTAAATTGCCGATTTCGGGAATGGAACCGGTGAGTTGATTATTGCCTAAATTAAGCCCATCTAAATTAGCTAAATTGCCAATTTCTGCTGGAATTGAACCGGTGAGTTGATTACCATATAACAAGATATACCGTAAACTGGCTAAATTCCCAATTTCTGTTGGAATAGAACCCGTTAGTTGATTATTTCCCAAATGAAGTTCCACTAAATTCGTTAAATTACCAATTGCCGCAGGAATGGACCCCGTTAGTTGATTACCCTCTAAATTAAGCCAATCTAAATTCGTTAAATTCCAAATTTCCAGAGGAATTGAAGTCAGTTGGTTATCCCTTAAATTAAGAGACGATAAACTCGTTAAGTTAGCAATTGCCGCAGGAATTGAAGTCAGTTGATTATGATATAAATTAAGAGACGATAAATTTGTCAAGTTCCAAATTTCTGCCGGAAGGGTGCTCAGTTGATTATCACCTAAATTAAGACTGGTTAAACTCGTTAAGTTACCAATTGCCGCAGGAATTGAAGTCAGTTGATTATTCCATAATTCAAGAGACGATAAATTTGTCAAGTTCCAAATTTCTGCCGGAAGGGTGCTCAGTTGATTATCACCTAAATTAAGACTGGTTAAACTCGTTAAGTTAGCAATTGCCGCAGGAATTGAAGTCAGTTGATTATTCCATAATTCAAGAGACGATAAATTTGTCAAGTTCCAAATTTCTGCCGGAAGGGTGCTCAGTTGATTACCACCTAAATTAAGACTGGTTAAACTCGTCAAATTGCCAATTGCCGCAGGAATTGAAGTCAGTTGATTGCTAGATAAATCAATAGACGATAAATTTGTCAAGTTCCCAATTTCTGCCGGAAGGGTGCTCAGTTGATTATTACCTAAATTAAGACTGGTTAAACTTGTTAAGTTACCAATTGCCGCAGGAATTGAAGTCAGTTGATTATTCCATAAAGCAAGATACGATAAATTTGTCAAGTTCCCAATTTCTGCTGGAATTGAACCCGTTAGTTGCTCATGAAAATAAAGCTGAGAAACATGTCCACTATCACAAGTCACACCAGACCAAGTACAAGGCGTATCAGTTGCAAGCCAATCCGTAGTATTAGTCGTCCAATTAGCCCCATCACTACTATGATACAATGCTGCCAATGCCCTACATTCTATCTGTGGAATCTCAGTGACTGTCATACAAGCCGCACTGACTGTCACCGAAAAGCTTTGATCAACATTTGCCGTGCCGTCATTCACACGCAAAATCACATTATGTGTCCCGATTTCACTATCAGTCGGTGTGCCACTTAAAGTCGCTGTACCATCACCATTATCAGTTAAGCTTAACCACGTTGGTGTCGTTGGAGCGGTAATCGTTAAACTATTCCCTCCATTCACACCATGAGTGGTAATACTATAACTATAGAGGGTATCTTTATTAACGGAAGTGATAGCCGTGCTAGTAAATGTTGGCGCATTTGTGCCAAGTTCAACCTTACGGATGCGGTTGCCAAAAGTGTCAGCAATATACAAATTGCCACTACTATCAACGGCAACGCCTCAGGACTGCTCAGTTGTGCATTGATCGCGGCACCGCCGTCGCCATTATCATAACTACCACTGTGATAATAACCACCAAAAGTACCCGTACCGGCTACTGTACTGATAATACCGCTTGTATCTACTTTACGGATGCGGTGGTTATATTGATCAGCAATATACAAATTGCCACTGCTATCGATGGCGACACTTGTAGGATAGGTAAGAGCGGCACTGGTCGCCGCACCGCCGTCACCATGATAACCAAAAGTCCCGATACCCGCGACCGTACTAATGACACCGTTTGTACCCACTTTACGGATACTATGATTCTCCGTGTCAGCAATATACAGATTACCACTGCTATCAACAGCAATACCATAAGGATAGTTAAGTGAGGCACTGATCGCCGCACCGCCATCGCCACTATTACCAGCAGTCCCACTACCCGCCACTGTACTTATAATACCATTCGTCGCCACCTTACGGATACGATGGTTGTACATATCAGCAATATACAGATTACCACTGCTATCAACAGCAACACCAGCCGGATAGCGCATCTTAGCACTAGTCGCCGCAGCACCATCACCACTATAACCATAGGTCCCGTCACCCGCGACCGTGTTAATGATACCGCTCTTATCCACTTTACGGATGCGGTGGTTATATTGATCAGCAATATACAAATTGCCACTACTATCGACAGCAATGTTAATGGGGTACCTAAGTTGTGCGTCGGTCGCAGCACCACCATCGCCACTATAACCATTTTCATAAGTACCAGCTACCGTACTTGCATTGCCATTGGTGTCCACTTTATGGACTTGATTCTCTCTGGAATTAGCAATATAGAAATTGCCACTACTATCGACGGCTACACCAGTCGGTTCGTAAAAGTGTATATTGTTAGTCGTCACCCCTTCACCCGCT
>QNES01000271.1 GCA_003645255.1 Gammaproteobacteria bacterium | reverse complement strand
TGTTTTATGTGCTGGATTATGGAATCTAAATCTTATCCCAAACGTTTAAGATATTATTGTGTTTCAAAGTGTTGAACAATTTTTTTTATTAAAGTTCGTATTTTTTAAATACGGACAACTCTAATACCTTAACCCTGTTGTTTCGCCTCATTAAAAAATGATTCTATGATAAGTGTGGTTATTTTCAATCCCCGAAAAGGATGGTCCTTGGCATAGAATTCTGCATGAGATGGCCTACGAGCTAGTTTAGCTCGTAAGTTAAAATAATTCATACCTCTTAGGAAAGCATAAGTGTAGGGAAATTGTAACTTGGTTATGCTTATTGGGCCACCACGATGGAAATTCTCGTGCGCCAATTCAAGTTGGGGAGAATCCAACCCCATCAAGCGGCGATACGCTTTTTCTGACAATTGGGGAATTGGTACTAATTCAAGTTTTTTCTGAGCATTGATAATAAATCTCGGTTTTAAACCATATTAGCAACACGGCAACTGAGCCGTTGAGAAAGCACGTTGCTCCAAGCATGTTTATTATCTACCTCTGTGCCAAAGGTAAATGAATCTCCATACAGAGACACGCAGCTTTGGTGTTGATTAGGGTCTTCAAACGCTGGGATACATTGTTATCTTCCAATTGTTTTTAAAACTGAAATTGAGTACAACGAATTACGGGGATAAACGAATTAAAAACCGGACTGAAGGACGTGTTCTAATTGATAATCCAAAAGCGAACCTATCTTTTTTCGCATTTTTTGAACCCGTAGCCTCAATTCAAAAATCATCAAGGATTGTTGAGTTTTATTCGTTTATCCCCGTCATTCGTTGTACTTAACTTAATCGTGAAAATGGGAATGCACCCCCTTACAATCTATCTCTTTAAAAAATATTTATTTAAGTACAAAAGTATCTTAACATTTTATTGCCGTAAAAAACAGAGTCAATTTCAATCCTCAAAATGGTTTTTTATATCAACATTCAAATTCAGTAGTTGAGATTGACAATAAAGAATGATAACAGTTCCTAAACATTGGAGCAATTTGGTATTTTATTCATGGTTATAATGCTTCTCTAGCAACCTGATTGATCATCACTCACATTGCAGCACTACCATCTTCAGTAAACTCATTATTAAACGGTTCCTAAAATGTTGGGCGCTAAGGTTGCTGAATATAAATATTAATAAAATCAGTAAATAATTGGGATCAGAGTAATATTAATTTATGTACTGAACCATTTATCACCAATTAGATTAGCTATAGATATTGATTGATAGTTTTTGGGTTATTTCTCTAAATTATTAATTTTACTCTGAGTCCAATTATTTCATTAAGAAATCGTATTTCGGAAACTTTTTTCTTATGGTTTTTCAAATAAATAATTTCACAAATATAGGGCAAGATTTTCGGATAGCCTGAGTGATTTTTTTGAACATCTATTAAAACAAATCTATTTAGGTTTAGCTAATAACATAATATTTAACAGGGCTAAAGAGCGGGAACTCATAAAATAGCGGGTTTGAAATTGGGCATTAATTCTTTGTTCAATTCCAGAACCCCGTATGATAAGCCAAGGGGGAGTATTTTCATCATAATTGCCCATGATAGGTAATATATAATGAGGGCGACATAAATAGGCATTGAGGTATTCGATCATCATTTCTTTCATTTCTCTTTTGAAATGAAGCGATTCTACTTGGTTTTTCCAGAAATTTTCAATTTGCAAAGCACTTATTGGAAAAACTAACCAACGGTTAACTGTCGTACCGATTATTTCACTTTCAGTATCGCTATCTTGTTCTCCACTCGTAATTTCTTTCAAAATGGGATAGAGTGTATTTGCGGCAGTACGCACCGCTTTGATGGTATCGGGATCTTTAGTTAGATGCTTTAGTTTCGCACATAAGGCTCTGAAAACTTTATGCGTTTCTTCGATATGCGTTTCAAATAGATGCCGATTTCTTTCTTGTATATCGCCCTTGAGTACATCAAGTTTTTGTAGGAGCAATTCACCGACGGTATAGCAGCCTGCCGGTAGATAATTTGTTTCGGCAATAATATTTAGCCCTCGTTTTGCATCTTCGGTAAATTGTTTGAGTAAGCGATGGCGCAATGTTGTTGAAGCTAATGTCATTGCGTCTTTTGCTGTGTGCTGCAAAATGAGGGTTTCATTTTGGAACATAAGACGTATATGACTGATTATATAATGAAGTTCAGTATTACTTTGATCCTGTCTATACGCCCTTTCTAAAGTATCAATCGCACTGGATACTTGATCGAGGGTGGTTTGCGCCGCACTTTCAACTAAATTGCCAGATAATGGTATACAGGAGATTGATTGCCCAAATAAATCACAAGCTCCAAATATGCGGGTTAAAATACTCATACGCATGAGCATCAAGGTGGAAAACAAATTGGAGATTTGTTTAGCTTGAATATCGGTGCCGCAATCGGAGGGGGCGACTAATACTTGATCAATGATTAATTCAACTTCACGATCTAATTGATTGCCCTTATCACTGCCCCGCCCTCGATAAATACCTTGTAAAAATTCCATCAAGTTATTTTCCAGGGAAAAGGTGGGAATCAGGCAAATAATTTTACTGGCATTCGGAAAACTAATTCCCCGCGTTCCTGATGAACTCATAATGATTATATCTGCCAAATCCCCTTTTTGGCTAATGGAAATGATGCGTTCTTTTTGCTGTTTTTCTCGCTCGGATGCAGGGCAGACGATATCGCGTTTTTGTTTAGGGCTAGAATTGGCACTCAAACAGATCACATCTGGACTGCCCTTTGGATTATCCTTGGTATGAAATAGAATACAATTTTTGAGTTCATCTATCAATTTTTTATTCTGAATAATCACAATTGTTTGTTCTTTGGGCTTTTGTTGCCAGCGTTGAATTAATTCTTTTGCCAGTTGACTCAGCACCTTAGACCCCAGGTCAGAATAAGCTTTACCGACGACATTTTTGCCGTCTTTCATCAGTTGAGAAAAGTCTAAGATCGGTCGCCATCTCAATGTTAGCGTGTTTGCCGGATAAACATTGGCATTAATCACTTTAGCCGCTTGCCCTAGAATAGTTGCATTTTCAACACTTAATCCCTTACAATCCGCATTACCCGTCAATAATATTTGATCAGGCTGAGATTGCGTTTCGTTCAGATAGCTTTCTACGGAAGTCGCGTTGATGAGCGATGCGTCGGCGATAATGATACGAATTTTGAGAGGGCAAGGTTTTTCAGCTTCTTTAAACATTGATTTAATTTGCTGATAGAATTTGATAATATCCTGCACCGTTTGCCGCCCTGCACCATCGCCGGTGACTTCATCAATGAAAAAGACTAACTCATTGATATTCTTAGCAAATTGTTCAATTGAGGCGGTATCAAATTCACGACTTTCGCCAAACATTTTTTTCAGATGAATAGCTATCGTCGTTGTGTTACGACTGATTTGTCGATTCGATTGCACGGCAACACAAGTGATAATGCGTTTATAGTGATAACGGTGATTCAATCTATGAATCGCTTGCATGATCGTTTTAAACACGCCTTGCCCAAAATGCCGTGAAACTTCTCCCAC
>QNES01000270.1 GCA_003645255.1 Gammaproteobacteria bacterium | reverse complement strand
TTAGGTAAAGTTCGTTCTGAAGTTTGGTATTCTTTTGGTTCGATAGGTGGTGTTTCTATTAAAAGTGATAGGAAAATACGTGACCAATGGCTAAAAGAAAAACATCAATTTAATGTTTCCGCAAATGCTTGGAAAGAAACTTTACGAGATAGTTTTAACAATAATTGCAATAATTGGGGTCTGAGTAACATTAAGGAACGTGCACAAAATAACTTAGACAACTCAAGTTTATGAAACAACCTCTTCAGGAACAGCAGTATAATTCTATTGTCCTAAATAATCATCAAATACAATTCGCATTGATTTTTTAAACCCGGTTGCAACTGTTCTACCCGTCTCGTAAACTCTGTTGAAAATACTAGCAACCACTTTTAACCCCGTTTTTTTCGATTTCTTTAGAATAAGGTTCAATCATTTTTTTGCTTCATCTATGTCGTTTGTTTTTTTAATGTTACCATATTATTTATTTAGTTGTCGAATTTATTTTATGCCCGTTCCTAAGTTCACAAATGTAGGGGCAATTCCTTGTGGTTGCCTCGTGCGTGTGAAATTATTATTATGAATATAGCGTTTTTCGTTTTGGTGAAATACAAAAAAGGGCAAACACACTGCCCCTACAAGATATGTATTTAACTCAAATGGGAAATGCTATATCTATAGGAATTACGACGAACCGAATTGGATAACTTATGACTGATAACTGCTATGGCTATAAAAATTGATGCACTGGAATTGCTCGAAATATTAAGGATAACTCCGCCGGAACAAAACATTATGTTAATCGGCAAACACGGCATTGGTAAATCGCAAATCATCACTCAGTTTTACCAAAAAATGAAAGTGGTTCCTTTCTTTTTGGGGCAAATGAGTGATCCCGGTGACTTAATTGGGCTTATGCATAAAGACGAAAAGACGGGACACTCAGAATTTTTACCTCCTTATTGGTGGCCCACCGATAATAAAGCGATTGTCCTTTTTTTGGATGAATTAAACCGCGCCCGTCCGGAAATTCTTCAATCTGTTCAAGACTTGACACTGAATAAAACCTTAGCAGGTAAAAAATTGCCAAAAGGGAGTATCGTCATCTCCGCCGTCAACGAAGGTGAAGAATATCAATTAACCGATTTAGATCCGGCGTTAGTGTCACGCTTTAATTTATATGAATTTGCACCGACGGTAGAAGACTGGCTATTATGGGCTAATGACAATGGTATTGATGGACGAATAATTAGCTTTATCCAAAAAAATAATTGTGGGCATAAAGGCAGCCATGAACCTCAAAAAGAGCTTGGGAAGCAGCTTAAAAGTTTCACCTGAACAAGTTCTATTAAGTTGGGCGAAATATAAGGGCAAATTAAAATCTTTCAAGTTGAAGGATTATATCTTTTTGAATGAACAAATCGTATTTTGGCTCAACGGTGACAATTATAAAGCCGCCAAAAAAGCGACTGTGTTGAAAAATTGCCTTCAATATTTACTTCATCTAAAACAGGCGAAGCAAACGGAAGCGATTGCTCATATTGCATCCATGATTGAAAGTGATAAATTTTCAAAAGTCACCGTGTTATTATTAGTTGATTCTGAAGAAATCATGGCAGAATTGGCTGAATATATCAGTAATATTCGGTTATAAATTAACCGAACTTCCAAAGCTTCAGCTTTGGGATTTTTACACTATTTAACCAAAACTATAAAAAAGGCTTATTAAACAACGTATTACCCAGGTAATCGAATCCTGGTATATAAAAGAACCTCTGTTTTTGCGGTTTGGATAACTCATGAATTATGTATCAATCCAAATATGCAAAACATCCTGGTTAGAGTTTGAAACACGATAAAAATTAAAATGTTATTAAGCATTGGGCAGACACGCCATTCTGCCCGACAATACAAAACCTGCGTGTTCGCCCTTAATGGGCAACGAAAACTTTTTATAAACAGGCTTAAAATAAATATGTATGAAACCGTTATTGGCTTAGAAATTCATGCCCAATTAGCTACGAAAAGTAAAATTTTTTCTGCAGCATCAACGGCTTACGGTGCTTCTCCTAATACCCAGGCTTGCGCGGTAGATCTCGGTTTGCCAGGGGTGTTGCCGGTACTTAATGAACAAGTGGTGCGTATGGCGGCTAAACTTGGGCTGGCTATCGGTGCAAAAGTGGCACCGCGTTCCGTGTTTGCACGAAAGAATTATTTTTATCCCGATTTACCAAAAGGTTATCAAATTAGTCAATATGAATTGCCAATTGTCGAAAGTGGGCAACTTCAGATTGAAGTGGATGGCAATGAAAAAACCATTGGTATCACTCGCGCCCATTTGGAAGAAGATGCAGGTAAGTCTTTACATGAAGATTTTCAAGGTTTGAGTGGGATTGATTTGAATCGGGCTGGGACTCCTTTATTAGAAATCGTTTCCGAACCGGATTTGCGTTCTCCTAAGGAGGCGGTTGCCTATATGAAAAAACTGCATTCCTTGGTGCGTTATTTGGATATTTGTGATGGTAATATGCAGGAGGGTTCTTTTCGTTGTGATGCTAATATTTCTATACGCCCCCCAGGGCAAAAAGAATTGGGTACACGCACTGAGTTGAAAAATCTCAATTCATTTCGTTTTGTAGAACGCGCCCTTGATTTTGAGATTGAGCGTCAAATTGACGTATTAGAAAGTGGCGGAAAAGTGATACAAGAAACGCGCCTTTATGATTCGGATAAAAATGAAACACGTTCTATGCGTGCTAAGGAAGAGGCTAATGATTACCGCTATTTTCCAGATCCGGATTTATTGCCTCTTGTCATTGAGGCTGATTTTTTAGAAGAGGTGAAAGCGGATTTACCTGAATTGCCTGAGGCTAAAAAACATCGGTTTATGCAGGAATATGATTTGTCTTTATACGATGCGAGTGTTTTGACGAGTAGCCGTGAACTGGCTAATTATTTTGAAAAAACCGTTAAGGTATCTGATAGTGAGACGAAATTATGTGCTAATTGGGTAATGGGTGAGTTAAGTGCCTTGCTCAATAAAAACAACTTGGATATTACCGAATCGAAAGTCAGTGCGATTCAACTTGGCGGCATGTTGCACCGTATTACCGATAAAACCATTTCCGGTAAAATCGCTAAAAAAGTTTTTGAGGCGATGTGGGAAGGTGAGGGCGATGCCGATGCGATTATTAAAAAACGTGGGCTTAAACAAGTCACAGATACGGGTGCGATTGAAAAGCTAGTTGATGACGTGTTAGCTAACAATCCTAAACAATTGAACGATTATCGCAATGGTAAAGAAAAATTATTTGGCTTTTTTGTTGGGCAGGTGATGAAAGCTTCAAGGGGCAAGGCGAATCCGCAGCAGGTAAATGCCTTGTTGAAAACAAAACTTTGAATATGGGGAATTGGGAATCGGATACTATTAATTTCATTTTTTATTTGCATTGTTAACCGGCGAGGAGAACGATTTTTTATCCTGAGGCAGACATTTCACATTTACTTAATTGTTTATAGTTACCTAACCAATAGTATTTAATAGTATTGTATGGAACTAACAGGCGGCTAATAATTAGCAGAAGTTAGATAGGTTATAACACCTTTAAATGTTCAATCCAGTTTGAAGCTCTGTTGTT
>QNES01000269.1 GCA_003645255.1 Gammaproteobacteria bacterium | reverse complement strand
TCCATCCATAGTGCATCAAGAAAACAACTAGGAATATAGCCTATTCTGTTAATTCCATAAGAGCGCATGTATTCATAGGAAGAGCGTACAAAATCACAGACGTGGGTATCCTTAGCCACAATTCCATATTCCAACAAGCCACGCAAGACTGCCATGCGGGCGTGAAAATGACTATTGACATGCCCTTGCTCACCACCCACAACATGGATTGGATCGGCTGGATTTTCCCAGAACCGGGGCTTCATCACATAGCGAACGAGCTTGCCGGCAAGATCCAGAGCCTGTTTGTCCCCGCTACGGGCGGCCCACATCGCAAGCCCCCGTATCTGATAACTTTGATAAAATGTAACGGCACCTTCACCGCCCTCGTGATCGCTGGCAGCCTCGCTCGTATCTTCCCAACCTAAAGATCGCGGAAATGAGAAATTATGTGCCGTTTCGCCGCCTACCGGATAGTAGGCATAATCATCTTTCTTGATGGCGGCCTTATCCAGCCCGCGAACTAAGGCCCGGATTTGATCCTCACACGACGTTAAACCTAACTCATTTCGCAGCACTAGCGCAGTCAGCATGATGCCCGATGAAAGCGGACATGCGTAGTCCTCCTTTTTTGTCTGGGATCCAGGATAATACTCCATGTGCCATGGGCGTTTCGGTGAATATGCGAGGTCATAAAGACCATCGTCCTTGTTCAACCAACTGAACAGAGCTGTTTCCATGCCCTGTTCAGTGTCGATGTAATCCCGGCTACCGCAAATCTGTCGCAAAAGAGTCGTCGCGTCGTAAACCTTTGGGTTACATTCCATATCGGCAGCACCAGCATGCTCCATATACGGAGGAGTGGTGTTCCAGTAGATGCGAAAGCACATCAGATAATCATCGTCCGGATCAACGGCTCCGCTGATGCCGTGCATGGCCAACTCGGCCCGATATGCCAAATCCAGCGTATCTGGAACTTTCGCTTCGTAGCTCTCTCCACTGACATATTTAATATCTTTGTTGTCTTTTGGTTTCATTAGTTTTTTATCCTTAAATGAGTTTTACCAGTTAATTATTTTGTTTGAAACAAATCTTTCGGTTTTTTTCCATCTGACAGTATCACTTCTGAGATGCTCTCTCTGGAAAAGCGGGCAGTTTGTACCCGGCGGGTCAATTGCTACACAGGTATTGCCGCGCAACAGTATCCGGTAAGTGCGTTTCTCTACATAAATCCACTCGACTCGCTCTTCTATCGGGAAATTCAGCGTAACCACATCATCAGCTTCGACTTTGCCGACATTGGCATAACGCCCATCCCATTTAATTTTTACAGTTTTGCCATTGACGGTGCATTTCGCTTGATCCGGTTCTACCCATTCAGGGATTCGGACAGCGAGTTCCAGTGACTGCTTTATTTTTAGATCCACTTGACCAGCATAAGGAATATGGCTGTCGATATCAGCCCATTGAGAAGCCCGGTTCATCAATAGATTAATTCGCAGTTTGCCGGAATCATAACTAAGCATGTTCTCCCATACATAATAAATCGCCCTAGTTGAATTCCCTGTACAGCAATGCTGTATACCGGGAGCTTTCCAATGGATATTATGCGGAAATCCAGCAGGAATCCAGTCGTTTGGAGATAACCAGCCGCCGAAGGCTCCGACATTGCGTTCAATCGCGTTTTCATCAGTATGGTAAGGTGGCAGTTTCATCGGTTCAATCTCAGTTGTAGCGGTTCTCTCACTGAGCCAATGCATCCATTGAACATGTTCAGGACGGAGTTGACCTTCATGGAACAGATTACGAATCCAGCGGTCAGCCATATCCCAATAGTCGCCCGCGCCGGCGGCACTTAATTTGACTGCTAAACCAACCATCTCCGCCAATTCACACATTTCCAAAGTATTTGGGTTTGGTTGATTAAGCCATTCGGCAAAAAAACCAAGCCGACATTCGCCTTGGGTCATCGCGTATTCAAAACCGCGACGTACAAAATCTATCGCATCTTGATCACTTGCTGCCAAGGCGTAATCCAACGTAGCAAGCAACGTCAAAGTATGACCATGAAAGTGAATCATGCCTACAGGATGACCAGCTTTTCGCTGTTGCTCAGCCGGATATTCTGGAAGAAAATGTCCGTTTTGATCAAAAGAATTACAGTCTTCAACTACACAACGGAATAGTTTATGAGCGAGATCAATGGCTTTAGGGCAATCCGCAGATTTGCCAAATTGGCTCAGCCCCTGAAGGGTCCAGGCAATATAAGTAGCGTGGTTATGTACCGCATTAGCTGGGTTCTCAAGTGGCGTGTAACTTCCGTCGATGCCAAACTCATGACATACAAAATGCGCTTTACCGTCATGCACAAGCAGTTTCTCCAGACCGTCCACGACCCTGTTTCCAGCCTCTTTCCATTTTTCGTCTCCGGTCATTTTATAATACAGAGCCATAGTTCCCAGCAATCGTCCGCAAATAAGATGACTTGTATAATAATCACCGGCTGGTTCCTTGCCGTAAGCACCGAATTTAGCCCATGGTCTGCCAATTTTCGAAAGATAAAGCAAGCCATCAGGTCCCTGCATCTGCAATAACAATTCCATCCAACGCTGTTCCACTTGCATATCCTGACTACTACCCGAAGCCAAACGCATCATCGGCAAAGCTTCCATAAACTTCACCTGCACACAATCGGATTCTGAATGCCACACCATCGGCGGATTGGTATTAAATGCCGCACGCCAATAGATTTCGTAGTCCGCGTCCGGGTCAGTCGGACCAGTAAGCCCGTTGACTGCCAGCCTTGCCATCTCCGCTATATCCAGTGTATCCGGCACCAGAGACTCATAGCTTTCGCCTCCATAGGCAGGTAACTCAACTTTTGGAACTTCTGGATTGATGTACTTAATTTCTTTACTTCTTTTAGGTTCATTTAACATTGTTTATTTCCTTTTTTTTCGGTTGACGATAGCGGGCGACGATGGGGGTAAACGTTCTTTTGTTCAGTCTTTTCCCAATCGTAATCCGCTATCGTCGTCCATCATCGTCCGCCAATTCTCTCTTTCTGTTACTTCTTAAATTTCGGTTGACGATAGCGGGCGACGATGGGGGTGGACGATTCTTTTGTTCAGTCTTTTCCCAATCGTAATCCGCTATCCTCGTCCGTCATCGTCCACCAATTCTCTAGTTCTGCTCAATCCAGATCGGCGAAGACCATGCCATTTGACCGTTCTTTTGAAAAACTCTGATATAATAATAATCTCTTGATTCTCCTGAAGCTCTATCTTCCCATTCAAGGTTTACGTGAAAATGAGGCTCTGCTACAGAGCGTGGCAAATAAAAAGCCCCGGCATACGGACCGAATGGATGAACACTCTTGCTCTCATTCAGTAATTCACCAATTGTGCTGGACAGAACATTTTTTCCATCATTGACAATTGTTACAGTAGTATCAAGCGTTCCTTCAATATCCAGGCCTGCTTTTTGAATATTTATTGTATTAGAGGATATCTTTAGCTCTTGTGGTTCGGCACTGGTAATCTGGTGCAATCCTGGCGGTCTAAAACAGGGCTGATGTCCGACAATAGAACCGTTACCTACTATCACAGAAAAATCCCATTTTCTTCCTTCACTTGCACGAGCATCGTACCCCCATTGAACCCCTGCCTTAAAACGTTTGCTGTTTTCTATTGACGCAAAATCAAAATCATTCCAGCGCTTGACAACTTTGCCGTTTTT
>QNES01000268.1 GCA_003645255.1 Gammaproteobacteria bacterium | reverse complement strand
TGATTCGCCGTGCAGCCTTGTTGCGTAACACAACCTTACCTTCATAAGGCAAATAGCTGTCCACATCCAGCAGTTTGGCGGCGCGGTTAATGAGCAAATTCACCTGTGCAGTGTCGCCGGTTTCACGCAGGGCACCTTCCCAGGCGTAATACAGTCCCTGAGTACCGTTTCCTGTACAGCAGAGCATTGTGAACGGGGTACGAACACTTGTCGGCGTTGAGTTGGACAGGAAAATTCCCATTGACCGTTCGATGACATTCTCGGTTACAGCAGGACCGTATTGCGATTCTTTGCCTAATTTATTTTCTTCAGATGCAGCTGAGACGTGCTCAATAAGATCGCGATTGGTAAGTTGTTGCTCGACCAGATGGTTGCGTGTAATAGCATCCACATCGTCCCAGTAGTCACCCAGTCCCATATCTGACAGGCGAACCCCTAAAGCGATCAGATCACCAATAGCACAAGCCTCCATCTCATTTTGCATCGCGGGAAAACAGTTAATCCAACCAATGCGCGGAATTCCTTGAGTCAATGTATATTCGTATGCCCGCCGAACAAACTCCATAGCTCTTTGATCCGAAGCAACCTGTGCATACATCAATATACCACGCAATACAGTTGCCCGGGCGTGAAAATGACTGAACCAATGTCCAAGTTCGGCACCAGCCATATAGGCTGGATCAGGGCTGGACGGAGAAGCGTTGCCGTTAAGTCCTTCGCAACTTACCTCTGGATCGGGAACCCCACCCCAGAATTTAGACTGCATGCAATATTTGGTCATGCGCTCGGCAAGCTCAAGAGCCACCGGGTCTCCACTGATTTCATACCACTGGGCTGCTGCATAAATAGGATGAGCATGATAACCGGTTATGGAACCTTCCCCGCCATCGGTCTCTTTTTTTGCCTCATCCGTGTTGAGCCAGCCCGAACGCGGATAGGATGTTGACTCCGACCAGCCTCCTTTTTCAGGATAATAACTGTAGTCGTCGCAATCAACCGCAATGCGGCGAATGCCATTGACCACACTGCTCGCAACCTCGTCAAATATTGGATCATCGCAAATATTGCGCCATACAAATACGCTTCTGAGCATTCTTGCCGCATGGCTCGGAATGCAGAAATCTTCATTTTTGCCTTTGCCGTAAAGGGCTTCGCTGTCGGCATAAATATTGCGCCACGGACGCCGGGGGTCGAAACGATCCCAGTAGAGTCCATCATCAACGCGGTCTAGTATCGCATCCCTGACACCGGACTCTATTTCGAGGTACTGCTTGCTGCCGGACATAATACGCATCATCGGAAACGACTCGGCATACTTGCACACACAGCCGACATCAGCCGTTGACCAATGGTGCATGTGCGGCGTTTTTTCCGCGAAAAAAATTGAACCATACGGCAGGTAGTCCAGTTCTGGGTCAATCGTCCCGCCCAGTCCATTGATAGCCAGTGCGGCGTTATCAGCCAAATCCAGCGTGTCAGGAACTTCGGCTTCATAAGAGGTTCCTGAATAATTAAATTCTTTACTTGTTGACATTGAAATTTCTCCTTAAATATTTTTTACCAGTTGAAAACTGTTTGATCCGCTACAAAACGTGTTTTGGTTTTCATTGGTGCTTTATCTTTTTTCATGTGATCGCGCTGATACAGCGGATAACTTGTCTCGGCTTCATCCCTGGGTGAAATATCCACACAGGTACCGCCTCTGAAAGTGCAGGTGATAACCTGTTCCTTGTCCGAGTTGGCGTTGATCGTATAGCTGGAGGTGGTCTCCTTTACCGGGAAAGTAAGCGTAATTACATCGTCCGGCTTGAGTTTCTCGAAAACTAGATTGTTGCCCAGCCAGTCAAGCGTGACACTATTTCCTGCGACATTCGCACGAATTTCCTTGCGCTCCACCCAGTATGGAATACGTACACTGATACGTCTGGCAGCCTTGTTGCGCAATATAACCTTGCCTTCATAAGGCAGATAGCTATCCACATCAAGCAGTTTCGCGGCGCGGTTCAGGAACAGGTTCACCTGTGCGGTATCACCTTGCTCGCGAACAATACCCTCCCATGCGTAATAAAGTGCTTGTGGAGTGTTCCCTGTACAACAGACCATTCCCCATAGGTGTGGGTCGGTAACGCTGTTTGTTTTAGTGGTGCAGAAATAACTGCCCAGGGATCGCTCAATGACATTGTCCCAACAAACCTGACCTTCAGCGAGTTCATTACAACAATCGCCCCTGTCATTAACAGAAGCAATACGTTCCAGAATATCGCGACGGGTAACTTGCTGCTCGATTAAATGGTTGCGAACAATGGCATCTACATCGTCCCAATAGTCACCCACCCCTGCATCGGATAATCTGACAGCCAAAGCCGTTATATCCGCGATAGCGCAGCCTTCACACGAATTAGCGAACGGTACCTCTGCACCGGGGAAACAATTGATCCAGCCAAGACGCGGAATGCCTTGAGTAAGAGTAAATTCGTACGCTCGCCGAACAAACTCCATTGCCCTTTGATCCGAAGCCGCCACTGCATAGGCTAATATACCTCGTAGTCCGGTTGCTTTGTTATGAAAATGGCTGAACCAGTGCCCCTGTTCAGAGCCGGCAGTGTAAGCCGGATCAGGCTTTCCGTGCCAAATCTGCTCAGATGCTGCCTTGTTATCGGAATCATCAGAGGCTTTACCCCATGTCGTGGACTTAGCGTTGTAGTCGGGATCGGGAATACCGCCCCAGAATTTGGGCTTCATGCAATAACGGGTCAGCCGTGCGGCAAGTTCTAAAGCCACAGGGTCGCCACTGGCCTCATACCACTGAATTGCACCATAAATCTGATGACCATGGTAACAGAGTATTGAACCTTCCGGTCCGGCAACCTCACTTTCCGCTTCGTCGGTATTAACCCATCCGGAACGAGGATAACAAGTAGCCTCTGTCCATCCCCCTTTTTCTGGGTAGTAGCTGTAGTCGTCACGGTCAATCGCAATACGTCGCAAGCCACGGATAATGCTGCCCGCAACATCGTCAAGCCCCGGTTCCGTACAGACATTTCGCCATGAGAGTACCGCTCTGAGCATCCGCGCGGCATGGGACGGAATGCAAAAATCTTCTTTTTCATTCCCCTTACCGTAACGGGCCTCACTATCATTGTAGCTACAGCGCCATGGACGTCGGGGGTCGTAACGATCCCAGTAAAGACCATCATCAACCCGCTCCAGCATCGACTTTTTTACTCCTGCCTCTATTTCGAGATACTGTTTGCTGCCGGACATAATACGCATGAACGGAAGTGCCTCGGCGTACTTTGCCACGCATCCGACATCAGCCGTTCCCAAGTGCCACATATGCGGTGTTTTGTCTTTGAAATGGATTATCCCATAGGGAAGATAATCCAGGTCAGGGTCGATGGTTCCACACATGCCGTTGATAGCCAGTGCGGCGTTATCGGTCAAGTCCAGTGTATCCGGGACTTCGGCTTCATAACTCTTTCCTGAATAATTAAATTCTTTACTTGTTGACATTGAAATTTTTCCTTAAATATTTTTAATTTTTCTCTGGATATTGTTAAGATCAAGTACTGCTTAAAGGCACTGAATTAATGTTCAACTGCTCGTTAAAAGTCTCGCATGCGGGATTGGCCTCGTAAGCCCTGATTTCCGCTTCACTTTTGGGATCTTCCAAGGATATTAATTTACCATCCCGGGCAGCGGGATGACCCTGCTGTTCCAAATGGACG
>QNES01000267.1 GCA_003645255.1 Gammaproteobacteria bacterium | reverse complement strand
TTGGGGTCAGAGTAAAATTAATAATTTATAGAAATAACAAAAAAAACTACCAATCAATATCTATACCTAATTGGTGATAAATGGTTCGCTATATAAATTAATGTTACTCTGACCCCAATTATTGCGTGAAAAATTGTAATCCGTAACTCGTAGTATTGTAGGGTGGATAGAACAACAGCGAAACTTCGTTATGGAACGCTCAACCCACCATTTTTTGAAAAAGGTGGGTTTCGTACCTCTACGCTCGTTAAGTAAAAGATTTCAATATGACTAACAATGACTTTCAAAAGCGAGTCCAACATTTTGCGACTCTCAAAACGAAGTATCAAGCGAGTGACTATAAGGATTCCTCACCTTCTAGTCCTCTATACCTCATCTTGCGAAAAACTGACTTGGGAATTGAGCTAACCGAGTTCGAGCTAAATTGGTTGAAAGAGCAAAAACTTCATCAAACCAGTCAGTTCATTTCGCAGAAGCGAGTACTTAGTTCAGGAGAACTCCTAAGACAAGGGAATACAAGAGAATTCCAACAAATGCGGGTTGAATTCTCCAATCTTAAATCTAAGTACGAAGCAACACACTATATTCTTCGGTGGCAAACGAGTCCTCTATACTTTATACTTTGCAAACTGGATTCTGGATATCCGCTCACGGATTCAGAAATGAAATATCTACAAGATAATCACTTGGATAACATAGTTATGCTTGTCACTAATATTCGCCAGTTTGTGACACTGAAAGTTAAGCACCAAGCCACTCAATATCGAGATTCATTTTCTGTGAGTCTACTGTATTCCATCTTAAAGCGATTGGAGGAAAAAGAACGGTTAAGTGATGAAGAAGTTAATTGGCTAAAGTCCCACGAACTTTTTGAAATTCTAGCCATTTTCCAGCAACAAGAATCTGTCAGGAAAGCTGAATTTTCCAAACTCAAGGCGAAGTACCAAGCGACTACATATCCAGAGTCTCATGTCTCTAACCCACTCTATCAAATCCTGCAAAACTTTGATACAGGAAAACCGTTAACTGAGTCAGAACTTCAATGGTTGAAAGAACAAGAACTTGTAGAAACATTTGAGCTTGTTCAAGAACTTGAACAGCAGCGGCACTTTGCTGAACTGAAAAAGAAGTATAAAGCCACCCAATATGAGGATTCATCCCCCTCTAGTCATTTGTACCCAGTTCTCAAACAAATTGACTCAGGAAAGCCGCTTAGTGAGTCAAATCTTAACTTTTTAAGAAAACGCCAACTGATGCGAACTTGTGCGCTTGCTGTTGATAAATACGTGACGAGTTTAAAATCCAAAGTCAAGTCAGGAAATCCGTTAAGTGAGGCTGAGATTGACTGGCTGAAAAATTATGGGCATGAAGACATCATTATTGCTCATTTGAAGTCCCAGCTTGAGTTAAGAAATCAGTTAAATCCGGTTGAAATTGATTTACTGACACACAATAGACGTGAAAATCTCATTATTGCCCATTTGCAGTCTAAGCTTGAGTTAGGAAATCAGTTGAATTCTGCTGAGATTAACTGGCTGAAACAAAATGGACGTGAAGACATCATGACTCTTGCCCAAGTTGCAAGTTTGAAGTCTCAGGTTGAGTCAGGGCATCCGTTAAGCAAGACTGAGATTAACTGGTTGAAACAAAATGGACGTGAAGATATCATTACTTTCGCTATTGACACATACGCAGCGAGATTGATGTCTAAGGCGAAATCAGGCAATTCGTTCAATGAAGCTGAAATTGATTGGCTGACAAAAAATGGACGTGAAGATATCATTCTTGCCCAGTTAAAGTCTCATGCGAAATCAGGACGCAAGAAGTTAACGCTGACTGAGATTAACTGGCTAAAAAACAATGGCGGTGACGACATCCTTATTGCCCATTTTAAGTCTAAGGTGGAGTCAGGAAATCAGTTAACTCAAACGGAGATTAACTGGCTGAAACATCTGAAATCCAAGTATGGTGTTTCAGACTATCAAGATGACTCACCGTCTAACCAGTTATATGCTATTTTGCAACAACTGGAGAAAGGAAAGCGACTAGAAGCCACAGATATCGTTTGGCTCACAGAGAAGTCTCTTTTCTATTCTGGTAATAAGGTTTTTACCACCTACCACCAAATCGAAGCAACGTTCTATGAACAGGAGTACAAACGTACTGGAAATAAATGGAATTTACCCAGTGCGAGCAGTCATTGGCGTAGCGCACAAAAACCAGAACACGCATTAGCGCTGACAGACAATCTGAACTTTGACAAAATCAAGGAAAATAAACTCAAGTCAGCCTTGTTAACCACGAGAGGCGGTGCGTTCCGGGATATGGGTGAATTAGGTAAAGCCGAACAATGTGCGCGGAAAGCTATGAAGTATCAACCGAATAGTCATCACCCTTATACGTTGATGGGAGCGATTTGTTATGATCGGAGTGACTTTTTGGAGGGTGATAACTGGTTTAAGGAAGCGATTAAACGCGGGGCTTCACCTAGAGATGTTGATGCCGAAATTAAGCGAGTTTTCAAGAATGCTGATAATAACAAACGTCTGGAAATCTTGGCGTATTTACAGAATACCAACCATAGGCTGTATAAGTGGGCGAAGTCTATGCTAAAGCAAGCTACGCTCGCGTATGGTGCTACGCACCCTAAATGAATACACCATTATATAATTATTAAATGGTGCGTGGGACGCTCGCTATTCAATTTCAATATTAAAAAAATAGGGGACAGACCACATTTATTATCGGAGAAACCTTCAAAAGGGAAATTTTCTTTGCCATTCTGAAAAGTATACCTTTTGCATAAAAGGTGAACTGTCCCCTATTTTCAATGTGTGGTAAAATATATATGGTTGTGGGAAACTTAGTCATATCTTGAATATAGTTAACCAGAAAAGTTTTATCCTGCAAAAATCCGATTTTTCTAAAAAATTTGGTTTCAAGTTGCAATATTTGGATAACTATACATGACAGTTTTTTAGAATTTATTTACTTAAAAATCCATAAGGAGAATGACTATGAAAAACAATAGGTGTCTAGTTCAACAGCTTGCTTTGGGCATAAGCTTATCAATGGGTTTGACGCTTGCCAGCCAGGCTGATTTTAGCGGGACCGTATTAGAAATCAATGATGAATTGACTTGGGAAATCCTATTTTCCGGTAAAACGGATTCAGCGAATCTGGCTACTAGCATGACTGTAGGGGATTTCAACGGAGACGGCATAACCGATTTGGCTTTAGGTTCCCCTGATGCCTCTTCTTACTGAATAATAGGGGACAGACCACATTTATTATCGAAGCCCTCTTGACTATAAAAATATTTCTTGCCCTCTTACAAGTGTTGCTTGCTTCCAAACATATAACCTCCGTTGGGGGAAAACATAAAATGTGGTCTGTCCCCTATTTTTCCCTTATGCCAAATTTACCATGTATCTTGTTGATAATAAAAGTAAAAGTTCTTAACTTAATGGCAGTGACCCTATGCTTGCTTTTGGTTAATGAATTATCAATCGTAGAGCGGGTAGAGCGATAGCAATACGAAGTCAGCGAAGCTAAACCCGTATTTGAATGAAAAGGTGGATTTCGTCCCTTTACTCACCCTACGTTTGCTGCCAAATATCGCTTATTCGGGAATAATTGGGGTCAGAGTAAAATAAATTTTGCGAGAAAAACAGGGCAACAAAAAGATTGATAAAAAGATTGATAATTAGGTTTAATTTTACTCTGACCCCAATTATTGTTATTTTACTGATGAATAAAGCATTTTTTTAATTCAGGTTCTTAATAT
>QNES01000266.1 GCA_003645255.1 Gammaproteobacteria bacterium | reverse complement strand
TCTAGCAGCATCCCAACGTTTGCTACCATTATAGATAACTAAGGGCAGCACCGGGGGTAATTTATCTGATGCTTGCATTTTTTGGCTATCAATTAGATATTGATACAATAAACCAATATAAACCATGATTCTAACCGCCATAAAGTGATCAATGCTGGATTGAAATTCCAGCAAAAGATAAACATATAGCCATTTCTTTTTACCCCAGCGCACTCGCCAGATAATGTCATCGTGCCGCTCTAATAAATTATCACTTACAAAGCTATCTTTAAAAACTTCTAATGTGGTAAAATCTAATTCTTTTACCCAATCTTCATGAACAAAGCCTTTGAGTAAGTCTTCAACCATTTTGGGATGGGAGAAGAGGCGTTTATAGCTTTGATCATATTCGGTACGCCTTTTTCGTACTGGTTTTTTTGGAGTCGTTTTTCGTTGTGCCAATTTGAATTATTCCTTTTTAAATTAGGTATAAGGGCAAGGTGTTTCGGTTGTTAAGTCCATTTCTATTTATTATAGACAATTTTTAGCCAGGGTAAACATACTTTATAAGAAAGAAATCCGATTTTTTCAAAAAATCGGATTTCTATATCCTTAAGATTAATTTAAATGCTCATGCGTTTTCATAATTGATGACTTCATCTATTAACTAATTTCGTTTATTTCGCTTCACATTAAGAAATATGATTTTTGCTAAAAATAGTATTTATAATAGGCAAACTCTATACCATCAGGGCATAAAAATCCGTTAGATTCAAAAATCCGTTGTACAGTTGTAGGGCATAAAATATTTTTAAAAAATGCAAACCTTTCCTAAATAATAGGCTATAATAATTGCGTGTAGGCACAGTATTTTTTTTCAATCCCACAAAAGATTTTTGGTAACTGTAAACATGTTTTTATAAATAGGAGCAATTTCTATGCGTTGGGAAAAAATACGTTCTCAATATCCACACCAATGGCTGCTTGTTGAAGCGATTAAAGCGCGTTCTGAAGCGGGGCAACGAATTTTAGAAGAACTCACTGTTGTTAATGTTTTTCCAGATGCGCGTCTGGCTTTAAAAGGTTATATCACATTTCACAGACAATCACCACAACGCGAATTGTTGGTATTACATACCGATACAGAAACACTTCAAGTTACTGAGCAAAGATGGTTGGGTGTCAGGGGGGATAATTCGTTTGAAAATTAAGCTTGAAAATGGATTGTCTTATATTTCAGTCACATTGAGCTATCAAGGGCAAGAAATAACTTTTGATAAGATGCTACTTGATACTGGCTCAATGGGTACTCTTTTTGCCATTGAAAAAGTTGATCCAATTGACTTGCTACCGGAACACAGCGATAAAATTCGTGAGATTTGCGGTATTGGAGGGCGTGAGTATGTTTTCACTAAAACGATTGATTATTTGGTATCAGGGGAACTGATGGTGAAAAACTTTGAAGTTGAAATTGGAGATATTAATTATGGAATAGAGATGGATGGAATTTGTGGTCTTAATTTTCTTCTTCAAACCAATGCGATTATTGATTTAGAAAAACTTGAATTAACTAACACAAAATCCATACCATCAGGGCATAAAAATCCGTTAAATTCAAAAATCCGTTGTACTACAATAAGATAAGTAGGGCAAAAATATTTAAAAAAAGTAGCCCTTTCCCAAAAAATAGACTATAATAGTCATAACCTTATGAAATAACCAATTATGTTAAAAACTAAAATACCAATACTAATTCATAATTGATTATTTAATTGATTAATTAATTTCGTTAGCTTCACATTAAGGAGAACGCAAAATGACTCGAAACAACTTTACTCACACCCGTTGGCGCGGGTTAATACGAGGTGGTCCTGGATTGGCTCCTCTCTTTTCTTTGGGCTTGGTTTTGGTGTTATGCCTGATGCCGGTGATTGGGGAAGCAGCAGATTGGGATGTCAAAAGTTCGTATGCAGACGACACTAAATGCAAAACGGATACTGATCCTGCACGTCAATGCAAGACGATTGGTGCTGCTATTGGTGAAGCCAGTGCTGGTGATACTATCACTATTTCAGCAGGTACCTATACTGAAAATCTCACCATTGATAAAGATTTTGGTAAATTAACGATTGTAGGTGAGGGCAGTGTCATCATAGATGGTGGTGAAAAAAATAATGTCTTTACCATCAATAGCGGAACTGATGTCATCATCAAAAATGTCACTATTACCAAGAGTGCTGCAAACAAAAGCGGTATTTACAATAATGGAGGTACACTAGAGGTTATTAATAGTACCATAACTGGAAACGGCAAAGGTATTAATAACAAAGGTACACTAACTGTTAAAAATACTACCATAACTGGAAACAGTGGCAATGGTATCCATAATTACAGAAAAACTGTAAAACTGACAAATTGTACCATCACCGACAATAAAGGATACGGTATCTATGGTATTGGTAATAGCTCAAATCCTGCTACAGTCACATTGGAAAATTGCACCATTACTAAGAACACAAAAGCTGGTATTTATAGTGATTTAAATGCAACTACCACATTCAAAAACACCATCATTGTTGAAAATACTAAGGATTGTGATTATGAAGAGGGTACTACTAACGGCAAGAATACCTCAGAGGGCTACAACTTACTACTAAGTACTAATGCAACTTGTACTGCTATAACAAGTGATGTGGCAGTGGATTCCTTTGGATTAGAAGACCTAGGCAACAATGGCGGTCCCACTGAAACCATTGCTTTAGAGAGTGGTAGTCCTGCCATTAATGCAGGTGAGCCCAATTTCACTTCGCCTCCTGATTTTGACCAACGCGGTGAAGATTTTGCTCGAATTGTAGGAAAGACAATAGATATTGGTGCGTATGAATATAGACCCCCACTCCCTCTAGCCAATACGGGACTTACTTTGGATGAAGGAGCAACAGCTACAATATCAACATCAGAACTTGAATATTCATATCCATCAGATAAAGCTAATGAATTAACCTTCAAAGTAACAGATGCTCCTGATAATGGTGATCTGAAAAATGATGGAACTAAACTCAATAAAAATGACACCTTTACTCAGGCGAATATCGATGGTAATCAGTTGAAATACACCCACGATGGTAGCGAAACCACCAGTTATAGTTTTGCCTTTACAGTTTCCAATAGTTTTGATGAAACGATTACTGATCAAACTTTCAGTATTACAGTAACGGCTGTTGACGATCCACTAGAAATCATTGCGCCTGAAAATCTAGGTACCGGTATAAATACCGGCTTGACTTTCTCAAGCAATTTGTCGATTAAAGATGATGATGAGACTGGTTCTATTACAGTCGAGTTAACCGCAACTAAAGGGACTTTAACTTTAAGTGGTACAAGCGGTTTGACCAATGATACTGATGGCTCAGATGGTAGTATGAATTTCACGGGTACAATTGCCAAGATTAATACTGCCCTCAATGGCATGACATTTACGCCTGAACAGGATTACGCCGGTACGGAAGCTAAGATAGATATAAAAGTTGGCACAGAGACTAAGACTATTGAGATCACAATCAGCAGTGTCACACTCACTATATTTAGAAATGGCACAGGTAATGGTACTGTCAGTGGAAGTGGTATTAACTGTGGAATTGAAGGGACAGATTGTGTAAAAGATTTCAACAATGGCACTTCTATTACTTTAACTACGATTCCTGCGTCTGGTTCAAACTTTGCGGGTTGGTCCGGTGGCTGTTCTGATACTACTTTTACCATTAATGGAGATATGAACTGCACGGCAACTTTTAATATCCCAGCACCACCGCCACCACCACC
>QNES01000265.1 GCA_003645255.1 Gammaproteobacteria bacterium | reverse complement strand
GGCTCTAGTCAAAGCACAAACTAAAATAGAACATCTTTTTCCAATATGTAATTGGTTTTTCTGAAGTGCGTTATGTCCAGATGCTATAACATAAGCACGAATGATTGTTTCTATCAAATCACTGTTGTAAACAACGATTTTTCTGCCTTCATAAGGGCTTTTTTTGGCGACCACTTTTACTAAAGTAGTCTTCATGCTCCAGCCTTCGTCAACAAAGGGTTTAAGCGTTTTTGGAGGCCAAGTAGTCTTCATGCGGTTTAATGCCATTTGGTTCATTCCCAACAAGTCCGCAGTCCCACGTTCACTCATAACAGCTGTGTCATCATTTAACACATAGCCGTCACAAATGATACCGGGGATTAACTCGACTTTACCATAATATACTGCTTCTTGCATTTTTTACCTCGTTAGTTTGGTTAAGAACAATAATTTATGTATTATAGCACATATCTGTAAATAGTTCCTTTGCGATCACTTTTATTAAAGTAGTCTTCACGATCAAACCATTGCCAATAAACGGTGTCAAGGTTTTTTGGAGACCAGTAACTGCCACGTTCTGTAAAGTAGTTTTTTTATAACGAGCAAGATGATGAGTATTAGATTTGATGAGCGTTTAGAAATCTGATTTTTTAAAAATCAGATTTCTTTTTTACCAGTGATTGAAATAATATTTAATTCTGTTTTAACCTGTTGATTTTTTTTTGGGCGTTATAGCATTGATTACATCTTTTAAATTGATGCCGCCCTCCAGCTTTTTCTAATGTTCTGGCTATTTTTATGTGTTTATAGGACCACCAGATTTCAGATAAACTTTGTTCAAAGGCATTGCCTAAGTCAAAATGACAGCCGTCGTCTTCACAGCAGAGTGATACATTTCCGTCGTATCGGATGAGCATCATACGAGTAGGTTGGGTACAAGGTAATTCTAAGGCATTTGGTTCTTTTTCTACTTCAAAGTAGACTTTGGCACCTTGTCTTATTGTACAATTTTCCGGGGGTAGGCTGAATACGAGTTCGGTTTTCTTAAATTTGCTGCGCCAATAGGCAATTTCTGTTTGTTTTTCTGCCTCATTTTTGTAGTCGTACAGCCCGATAGTGAGGTGTTCTATCAGTCCATCTAGTTGGGCGCAAAGGGCTTCGTTTTTTTTCAGTACGTCGCCGTTGGTATTTTCAAGGAGTCGTAGTTCTTTTGATTTGATATATTGGGCAAATTCAATATATCTTTTGTCTAATAGGCTTTCTGATAGGCGGTGCAATTTGATTTTGCCTTTAAAGCCTAATTTGCTGGCTTGATCAATCAATTTATACACTTTTTCTGTGGGAATTCTGGTGACAATTTGATTGCCACGTTTATCTTTTCTAACACCAGATCGGTCTAAAAAGCGAGGGCAAAATTCACAATCTCTGTTGCAAGAAGATTGTATGTCTATTTCAAGGTTTTCCCAAATTGGGAATTGAGTCGTCTTTTTCAGGATGAGCGCTATCAGTTTGTAAACGCCTAGTCTGATTAATATTTTTTGTAGCATTATAAATACCCCAATTCTTTCAGTAATTCCCCTGCAATTGCTAAGGGCTTTTCCAGTTGTTCTTTTGGGAGGCTTTTCCATTTTCCTATTCTTGTGTGATGCACTGCTTCAAGTAGCCATGCTTTTGTCGTTTCTAAAAAGGGCAGTTCCAGAAATTCAAATATTTGGGTAAATTCCAGAATAGGGTTTTGACAAATGTCTTCGTATCTGATTTCTAAGTAACGTTCATTATAGGTTCGCCCTTTTAGTCCATATTTGACTGCTGTTACCCAATGCAATATTTCTAATTCATTGCGATATGTGGCTATTGTTTCAGGGCTTAGGGCTTGTCCTTCAAAGTGATTGATTGTGGCATCACCAAATACCATTAATCGGTTTATCGGTTCATCTAGGTGTGCAATGCGCGCCTCTAGGCGTGATAGCATGACATCTCGCCCGTCACGGATGAGGTGTATCACTTTGGCGGTGGGGATGGTGTCTAGGAGTACAGGTAGGGTGAATAGTGTCATGCCCATTTTCCAGCCAAATGCTCCTTTTGATTGGATTTCATTTTTTCGGTATTCTATAATACAACGTTTCATGAGTCTTTGGTAGTAGCGTTGTTGATAGGATGCCATTTGTTGGTATTCGTAGGCGTTGAGGATGATTTTGCAAATGAGGGGGTTGTGGATATCAAAGGAGTCGGTGTCTTTGCGATCTGGGGCTACTTGTCCCATATCTATTTGGTTTTGGATGAATGCTTCACTGATTAAACGTCCGCCAGAGTGTCCTCGGCAGAAAATGGGGTAGGGTCCTTTTTTCATTATAATAAATTAATTAAACAAATTAATAATAATAAACCAAATATTGTCTGAATCAGAATTTACATAATTTTAGAATTTGTCAGAATATTCTGAATCAGAATTCACAGAATTTTAGAATTTGTCAGAATATTCTGAATCAGAATTCACAGAATTTTAGAATTTGTCAGAATAATAAACCCATTAATCTCAAAATCCCATTCTGAAAAATTCCCAAATTCCGAAAATCCTGATTCAGACAATAAGAAATTAAAAGGGCACCCAAAAAATGTTCATTCAAGCTTGTAATTTATCATTTTCAGCTTGGTATTTTGGGTTAAACAACAGCTTATGTTGAAGGCTCTGCCCCCCAAAATTAATAAGCAAACCTCTTGAAAAATCGTAAGCGACTACATAATTTTTCGCCTGGGCAAGATGAACATTTTCTAAGTTAACTAATGCTTTTATTTCTACAACAACTTGATTTTCTACCACAAAGTCTGCTCTACGAGTACCTACTTCAATTCCTTTATAGTAAATTTTCTGATCTTGTTCGCGTACAAAAGATAATCCCGCTGTTTTTAATTCAATCGCGAGACTTCTTTGATAAATCAGTTCTTGGAATCCAGGACCTGAAGTATTGTGTACTTCCATAGCACAACCGATGATTTTAAATGTGAGTTTGTCTTTTATCATAGGTTAAACCTTTATTAACGTTATTAACATTATATTGTCTGAATCAGAATTTACAATTTTAGAATTTGTCAGGATAATCAACCCATTAATCTCAAAAATCCCATTCTGAAAAATTCCAAAATTCCGAAAATCCTGATTCAGACACAATAATAAATTAAAAGAGCAAAAAAAAAGGCAACGCTAATTAACGTTGCCTTCTTAAAAACTTAAATTGTCAGGATTCGTTTAATAAAACGATTCCCATTTGACAACTTTTAATTACAGGTCTTCCCTGACGCACCCGTACTCACGTTAGTCAATGGAGAACCTGGTACTCTATTTCGCAACATGGCTAATACTTCTATGTCAGGTAATGTGGAAGTAATTTCCAATATCGCACGACCAGCCCATGTACCAACTTTATCCTCCAAATAAGGTGCAGTAATACGTATCGTCTCACCAGCTGGTAAACTCTCAGCCAACGTCATTGAGGCACCTATCTTATCACCAGACTTGCTATACAGTATACCAGTCAATTTACCTGCTGCACTGGATTCATTAGTAATACGGATATTAACCTCATCTGATGCAGCACTACCGGGCACATTATAAACAACGCACACTGTACCATTTTGCTTAATCCGAAGCAGTTCTACCGGTCCAACCGTAATATTATCCATATAGTCTTCCGCAAAACCAATGGTCAATATAGCTGAAGGGGGAGTTTCCCCAACAGTGTTGATCGCAGTTTGACCGTCTACCACCATGCGAATGTCTACTTCACCACTATTAGTGATGATATCATCCATCTTACCATCTAAATCAAGGGTAGCAGTTGTCTCATCCGCTGCGGAACCTGTTACTACAGTAGTAGCAGCATTAGCCAATATCACACCCCCATCAAACTGC
>QNES01000264.1 GCA_003645255.1 Gammaproteobacteria bacterium | reverse complement strand
CGCCCCATAGATCCATTTCGCAGCACAATTGTTCCTGTAGAGTACTTTTTTTAATTTTTTGAAACAAAAAACGAATAATTTATTTTTAGCACTTGACTTGTGAAAGAGTTTTGCAAGAGGCTCTATAATCTAAATTTTAATTGACTAATATTTTACCATTTTAAATAGACAGAACCAAAATTGATGAACCATTCTATAAGAAACCAAAAACTGGCTTTAAGTATCTTGCTAATAACCGTTCCTGCACCAGGATTAACAGAAGAAGTAGAGGAAGCGGTACTTCCTACCATCACTGTCGAAGGGGAACGCTTACCCGAACCAGGTATTTCACAAGAAGAAACCGAAGACATTTTAGGTATGCCTGTTGATGGAGGCGATTTTCTGCGGAGTCTACCTGGGGTATCGGGTAGCCGCATGGGTGGGCATGGTATTGATCCCATCATCCGTGGACAAAGCAAAAACCAACTCAATATTTTATTAGACGGTGCTTATATTCACGGGGGATGCCCTAATCGCATGGATCCGCCAACTGCTTATTCGCCTATAGAAACTTACGACACGGTGACCGTGCTAAAAGGTTCCCAAACCGTTATTTATGGCGGTGGCGGTAGTGGTGGCACGGTGTTACTTGAACGGAAAACGCCCCGTTTTAGCCAGAATGAATATATTCGTGGGAAAATGGGTGCAGGCTATACTAGCAACTCCGCCACGCAAGAATTATTCGGCGATGTCACAGTGGGTAATACGCAAGGTTTTGTGCGTGGTATCGTTGAATATCAGGATACTGATAATTATAAAGATGGTAATGGCAATGAAACTAGGGCGGCTGTGACTAATCAAACGCCTTATATTCTTTTGGGTTATACACCCAGTGATAAAACGCGTTTTGAACTGGGTTTCGAGGCAAATCGGATTTCTAAGTCTTTATATGCGGGGGCGGGTATGGATTCCCCCAAGAGTGATAATGATACCATTCGTTTTCGTTTTGAAAGTCAATGGGGAAGCAAAGGTGAACTTTATTACTCTGATGTTGATCACACAATGGATAATTATTCCCTGCGTTCTTTGACCACACCGATGAAAATGTTGGTCGATGCCAAGTCCAAAACTCAAGGGGGGCGAATAAGTCACAACTGGCTGATGGATAATGATATGGAATGGACACTGGGTCTAGATTATCAACACAATAATCGGGAAGCGAATCGTTTTGCGGGTCCGGCAAGTATCGTGGCACCGACTAATCTGCAATCCGTTATGTGGCCAGATGCGGATTTAAGCCAGATGGGAGTATTTGGTGAAATGCTCATGCCGATCCGTGAACTTAACCTCCTCAAACTGGGTTTGCGTTATGATCGGGTAACCAGTGAAGCTAATCTGGCAAACCAAGCGGCAATGGGAGGAATGACACCTAATAATTTATACGAACAGTATTACGGTAAACATGCTTCTGCTCACGATGAAAATAACGTTGGTGGCTTTATCCGTTTTGAGCGTGAATTGAGTGGTGGCAATGGTTTTAGTTTTATGAGTCTCAGCCGCAGTGTACGTACTGCTGATGCAACGGAGCGTTTTATTGCCGCCAATAACACAAACGCAGCCCAGCGTTGGATTGGTAATCCTGATTTAGAGCCGGAACAGCACCACCAGATAGAATTGGGCTTTTCCATACAAACTGAAGAGTGGGATATAGGCACATCAATGTTTTATAACCAGGTGACTGACTATATTTTAAGGGATCGTGCCCATAGCCAAAATGGTATTTTACAAAATGACAATGCTACTATCTATCGTCATGTTGATGCACGGCTCTATGGTTTTGAATGGGTAGGGGAAATGAAATGGAATAAGGATTGGTCAAGCCATATCACGTTTGACTATGTCCATGCGACGAATACCACCGATGATCGCGCTATTGCCCAAACACCGCCCTTTACCGGCACCTTCAGTCTGGATTATAAACAAGCATGGTTTCGCCTAGGTGGTTTGATGAAATATGCAGCGACTCAAACACGGGTAGATGATGATCCGAACACCGGTAGCGGTTTAGACGCTCAAGAAACGCCTCGTTTCCTCGTTTTCGATCTTTATAGTCGCCTGGCACTTCATAAACAAGTGACCGTAAAATTAGGTGTCAACAATATTTTTGGTAAAACTTACACTTACCATGTCAACCGTGCCAATGTTGATCCTTTTAATCCGGTTCCGATACAAGTCAATGAACCGGGGCGTGCCTTTTGGCTTAATTTTATAACGCAGTTTTAATTTAAACAGTCTAAAACGACGTTTAACATTTTTATACGGTTTGAACCCAAGTTTTTTTAAAAAACTTGGGTTTTAAAATGTTAAAATTTCCGATCTATATAAATAATTTATTTTATGAGATTTATATAGGGTCCTCACAATTAAAAATTCATAAAAATCAATAAGTTACTTTGAATTTGACTCCGTAAAATTAATGACACCTGTTAAAAAGGTGAAAAATAGCTTGACTTATTGTAAACTATTTGGTATTTTACACTAGATATACTTATTTAGATTTAAGCGTCAAAAAAGTAAGTGAAACTTGATCTTCAAGTTAAATAAATTGTTGACATTAGGCAACTCCCTAATAATTAAGATACCCGTCTTGGTAATACGATTAAGTTAAAGGCGAACACGCAGGTTCACCTTACAATCACATACTGTTGTACTTTTGGTTTGGAGACAAAACGACTATGTACACGAACATGCATCCCAGTATCTGCTGTCATATATCACATAATTTTTCTGCCGCTGAAGTGTAACGTTAGGAGGAAATGACAGTAAAACATTTTTTCATCTCATCTAATATTTTTGTACTGGGCTCATTGAATGAGATTGATTTAAATCAAGAAATGACGTAAGGACAGCCCTACGGATTGCTTTACATAAGACCTGCTTTGTAGGAGCAATTCCGTGTCAATTTTTTTAGCTGGTCACATTCCAACCTATTCATAACTATAAAAGGTAAATCAACTCATCATGAGCAATATTAAAGTCGCAATCATTGGTATCGGAAATTGTGCAAGTTCCCTTATTCAGGGAATTCATTACTACCGCGAAAAGGTTCCGGATGATGCCATCGGCTTAATGCATTGGGAGATTGGTGGTTATAAGCCTTTTGATATTGAAGTGGTTGCTGCATTTGATATTGACAAACGCAAAATTGGGCTGGATGTTAATGAAGCCATCTTTTCCAAACCAAATTGTACCACCGTATTCTGTGCGGATATGCCACAAGCTGGCGTAAAAGTGCAGATGGGTAAAATCCTGGATGGTTTTTCAGAACATATGAAAGACTATGCGGACCAATACACCTTTATTATTGCGGATAAACCTGAACCAACAGAAGAAGAAATCGTCAATATGTTAAAAGATTCCGGCACAGAGGTGCTGATGAATTATCTTCCTGTCGGATCAGAGCAAGCCACTCAGTTTTATGCCGATTGTGCTTTGGAAGCAGATGTCGCCTTTGTGAACAATATTCCGGTATTCATTGCCAGCAATCCTGTATGGGCGAAACGCTTTGAAGACAAAAATATCCCAATCATCGGCGACGATATTAAAGCGCAATTGGGAGCCACCATAACGCACCGTACCCTGACTGACCTGTTTAATAAACGCGGGGTTAAGCTGGAGCGGACTTATCAGTTAAATACCGGTGGTAACACCGACTTCTTAAACATGCTAAACCGTGCACGGCTGGCTTCTAAGAAAGAATCCAAGACCGAGGCCGTACAAGCTGTTGCCGCTCAACGCTTGGAAAATGAAAATATTCATATCGGCCCAAGTGATTATGTTACCTGGCAAAAAGACAATAAAGTCTGCTTCATCCGCATGGAAGGCAAACTGTTTGGTGATGTGCCGATGAAT
>QNES01000263.1 GCA_003645255.1 Gammaproteobacteria bacterium | reverse complement strand
TGTCTCCCAATCGGGTGAACGTGTAATACTTTTTCCCATAAATTGGCTAGTTGCTGTTCTAATTTATCTTGGGGTGCTACAAAATTTTTATGATCCTCTTGAGTTTGCCCCGGTGCTGGTAAAGCACGGCGATCAACTTTACCATTGGGCGTAAGAGGCATCGCTTCCAATTCCACAAAGGCGGATGGTACCATATATTCCGGCAACTTTTCCTTGAGAAAGTGGCGCAGGGTACTATGCATAATCTCTTGCGTCTTTGGCACGATATAGGCTATTAAACGTTTATCGCCTGGCTGTTCTTCTCTAATGATGACCACTGCCTCGCGTACTTCAGGATGTTGTAGCAGCACCGCCTCAATTTCTCCCAATTCAATCCGAAAACCACGAAGTTTCACCTGATGATCAATCCGCCCCAGATATTCAATATTACCATCGGGAAGGTAACGAGCTAAATCACCAGTTTTGTAAAGACGGGCATTAGAATCCTGGCTAAAGGGATGAGGGATAAATTTATCGGCGGTTAATTCGGGGCGATTGAGATAGCCTCTTGCCAGCCCATCACCACCAATATGTAATTCACCAGACACACCGATTGGAACGGGTTGTAAATATTGTTCTAACAGATAAATTTGGGTATTGGCAATAGGATGACCAATGGATTCTAAGCCTCCTTTCGTTTGAACAGCTTCTTGAATGCCCACTTGAAAAACACTAGACCAAATCGTGGTTTCTGTCGGACCATACAAGTTCCAAACGGCTTGACTTTTATTGAGTAACTGATGAGCCAGTTCTTGAGGTAATGCCTCACCACCAACAAATATTTTTAGATGATGGCTACTTTTCCAGCCTGCGACTAAAAGTAAACGCCATGTTGCCGGCGTGGCTTGCATGACAGTAATACCGGCTTGATTAAGTTTCTCCAATAATTGTAAACCATCAGTAGCCACCTCATGACTCACTAATACAATTTTGGCACCCACTATTAATGGCAAATAGAGTTCTAAAGCCGCAATATCAAAAGATATAGTCGTCACTGCCAGCAAAGTATCTTGTTTACTTAAACCAGGGTTTTGCTGCAAACTCAATAAAAAATTGCTCAAAGAACGGTGTTGAATTTGAACCCCTTTTGGTTTGCCAGTAGAGCCTGAAGTATAAATCACGTAGGCTAAATGCTTAGAACCAATGGCATTGATAGGATTGACTTCACTTTCCTGAGAAATGCGTTCCCAGTCTTTATCTAGGCAAACCAATTGTGCTGGTGAATCAGGCAAACTTGCCATTAAATCTTGTTGAGTCAATAATACCCGAGCTCGTGAATCAGCCAACATAAAAGCCAATCGCTCCTGGGGATAAGTGGGATCGAGTGGCACATAAGCACCACCGGCTTTCAAGATACCCAACAGTCCGACGACCATCTCAAGGCAACGTTCCACACAAATTCCTACCAATACATCAGCGTGAACGCCCTGTGATTGTAAATAGTGCGCTAGTTGATTCGCTTTTTGATTTAACTGTTGATAACTTAAAGAATGGTTTTCAAATGTCACGGCAATGGCATTTGGTATCCGTTCTACTTGTGCCTCAAACAACTGATGAATACACTGATTTTGTGGATATTCAGCTTGGGTATGATTCCATTCCACCAGCAATTGCCCTTGTTCCGTTTTTGTTAGCAAGGGCAATGTAGAAATTGGCTGGCTTGGATCAGCAACAATTCCTTCCAATAAGATTTGAAAATGTCCTTGCATCCGTTCAATCGTGGCATGTTCAAACAAATCAGTATTGTATTCAAAAAGTCCAAATAATTCCTCACCTTCTTCCCACATATGACAGCTCAAGTCAAACTGCGTTGTTCCGGGATCAAGCATCAAAGGCGTAAGAGTTAAGCCTGTCAGTTGTAAAGCCTGTCTAGTTGGCGCATTTTGCAAAACAAACATAACTTGAAATAGGGGGGAACGACTAATATCCCGTGGTAGCTGCAATTCCTCCACCAATTTCTCAAAAGGCAAGTGCTGATGCTCATAAGCATCTAACATTGTTTGCTTGACTCGCCTTAATAGTTCACGGCAATTTGGATTACTTTCGATTTTCGTTCGCAATGCCAACGTATTGATGAAGCAACCAATTAAATCTTCAATTTCTGGTACAGTTCGGTTAGCAATCGCAGTCCCAATAACCAAATCATTTTGTCCCGTATAGCGGTATAAAAGTATAGTAAACGCCGTCAGCAAACTCATAAATAGGCTGACTCCTTCTTGTTGACCTAAAACTTTGATCGCTTGAGTAAGGTCTTTGGGTAAGCTAAAAAAGTGCCATGAACCTCGGAACGTCTGTTGTGGAGGTCGTATTTTATCTGTGGGTAAATCTAGTGTAGTAAATCCATCAATTTGTTTTTTCCAATATGATAATTGTTCATCAAGCACCTCTCCTTGTAGAAAAGTACGTTGCCAAGCCGCAAAGTCTATATATTGGATAGGGAGTTCTGACAGGGGTGAGGGCTGTCCATTTCCGAAAGCATCGTAAAGTGCTGACAATTCTCTATAAAATATGCCCCGAGACCAACCATCCGAAATAATATGGTGCATGATCAATAACAGCACATGCTCTTTTTCACCCAACTGTAATAGAGTACCACGCAATAATGGTCCTTTCGACAGCTCGAAAGAACGGTGAAATTCCGCGGTGAATATTTGTTGCACTTTAGCCGACTGCTCAGCTGATAAGCTCAAGTCAATTTTCTGTAAAGTCATCGGTTGTACAGGAGCAATAATCTGCACCGCTTTTCCATCTTGCATTGAGAATGTGGTCCGTAAAATTTCATGCCGCCGAATAATTTCCGTTAAACTTTTTTCTAAAGCCTCTATATTCAATACGCCGGTGAGACGGAGTGCTGTAGGAAGGTGATAAGCCGCACTTTCCTTTTCTAGTTGATGCAAGAACCACAATCTTTGCTGGGAAAAAGACAGGGGGAGGACTTCATCTCGTGACAAAGGTTGAACCGGGGGCAAGGTAGTTCCTGAAATTGGCGTAACCTTGTGCAAAAAATTTACAATTTCCGTCTTACGTTCTTTGATTTCTGTCCGAAGTGCTGGGGACAACGCGCCCTTGGTGGCACTGTAACGCAAGCTTTCGCCTTCCAGCCAAAGCTTTATATTTAAACAACGAATATGAGCTAAAAAATCTTCCAGACTTTTCATAATTCTCCCTCTTCAAGTTCTTCATCTGGGTTAGTGGTTGGCAAAGATTTAGTCGCCCAATGAATAGTTTCAATGCGTTGCGCTAACTTAGCTATGGTTGGACCTTCAAAAAAATTAGTCAACGGTAATTTCACCTCAAAAATTTTCGATAGGCGCGACATGATCTGGAATACTAACAATGAATTACCACCAAGCTCAAAAAAATTGTCATAAATGCCCACTGATTTTATTTTAAGAACCTCTATCCATATCCGAACTAAGGTTTCCTCGGTAGGAGTACGAGGTGCCACAAAATATTCTTCCAAACCATTTCTTGAAATTTCCACTATCGGCAGGGCACGACGATCTACTTTACCATTAGGTGTCAGAGGCATAGCATCTAATTTTATAAAAGCCGAAGGCACCATGTAGTTAGGTAACTTTTCTTTTAAAAAACGGCGCAATGTACTAGGTGTACTCTCAGCTTGCGAGCTAGTAACAGTATAATATGCTACTAAGTATTTTGTTTCTGCCTTGACTTGAATAGTAATAACTGTTTTATGAATAGAGGGGTGTTTGCCTAGCACGATTTCAATTTCTTCTAGCTCAATACGCATTCCCCTGATCTTAACTTGATTGTCGATTCGCCCCAAAATTTCAAGAGAACCATCCATTCTATAACGTCCGCGATCACCAGTATAGTATAGTAAATCTTGTTCATCGTTACGAAAAGGATTTTGGCGAAAT
>QNES01000262.1 GCA_003645255.1 Gammaproteobacteria bacterium | reverse complement strand
CTTGATTCAGATGATGATTTATCTTTAGATGATGATTTATCGCTTGATTCAGATGATGGTTTATCTTTAGATGATGATTTGTCACTTGATTCAAATGATGAGCTATCTTTAGATGATGATTTGTCACTTGATTCAGATGTTTCTGAAGAAACCGCTGGGGACGATGATGATTTAAGTGAACTGGGCTTGGGTGATGAACTTGCAAGCGAGCTAGAAATGAATTTACAGCAGCTTGATACTGATAGTGCTACTGAAACCAGCTTGGATACGTCAGATATTGAGTCAGATAATTCAGATGATGATGATTTGGATGCGCTGCTAAGTCAACTTGACACCAGTGATGATACAAGTGACATGATGGAGGATACGTCTGATATGGACTTAGACGATTCAGATGATTTGGATGCGTTGCTAAGTCAACTTGACACCAGTGATGATACAAGTGACATTACCACTATAGACAATATAGACGAACCCTTAGAGGATGAGGATTTAGATGCGCTGCTGAAAAAATTAGAGTCTGGAGATGATAAATAAGGAAACGGCAAACCTGACAGGTTTTTAAAACCTGTCAGGTCTAAAAAATCAGGTTTATTTATTTTAATAATGAGAATAGCTTTAGGTATAGAATATGCGGGAAATAATTTTTTCGGTTGGCAAATCCAACCTCATGCCCGTAGTGTACAAGGTTGTGTAGAAGCGGCGCTTTCTAAGATAGCTAATCACCCGGTCACAGTTGTTTGTGCTGGGCGTACTGATACCGGTGTACATGCGTATGGACAAGTTATACATGCTGATGTGGCTGTAGAACGTACTCTGCGCTCATGGACTTTAGGAACTAATAGTTTGCTACCGGAAGATGTAAGTGTGCTATGGGTTCAAGAAGTTGACAACCATTTTCATGCCCGTTTTTCAGCCCAAGCTCGTCATTACCGTTATGTGATTTTAAACCGTTCAACACGTTCTGCTTTATTAGCAAAAAGAGTCACTTGGGAACATCGTTCTTTAGAAGTTGAGCGGATGCAAATGGCAGCTAATTATCTATTAGGCACTCACGATTTTTCATCATATCGTGCGTTTGCTTGTCAAGCTAAAAATCCGGTACGTACCATATCACGCCTCACTATTTCTAGAATGGGCGAAAAAGTGATTATAGATATTTCAGCCAATGCTTTTTTACATCACATGGTACGCAATATTGCGGGTGTATTGATGACAATAGGCTGTGGAAAAAAATCCCCTGAGTGGGCACGTATAGTTTTAGAAGCGCAAGATAGAAGAAAAGGCGGTATAACGGCACCTGCTACCGGGTTATATTTTTGTGCTGTGGATTATCCATCCCCTTATCTATTTTCAAAAACGGCTTTGGAAAACTATCATATATAGGTACATAAGCTTTTTCAAAAAACGCAGGTGGATAATAATTTATTTTTATGACTATACTGCACACGGGCATAATTTAAACTTTTATATAGATTTTATGTAGGGTGGGCAACGTCTTTTTGTTGCCCACCAGCCTCATTAGAAAAGTTAAATTTGTTCCCGCGCTGAATATATCTATATTTAAAATTTAAAAAATTTTTTCACTTAAAAAACAGTGAGTTATCTTATTTTTATCAAAAAATTCAAATTTTTTTTAATTTGGGCTTGCATTTGTGAAAAAAATGCGTTACTATATACATCAATATATCATTTCATTTAGCCGGTATAGCTTATCTGGTAAAGCACCTGATTTGTAATCAGGAGTGACGGGTTCAAGTCCTGTTACCGGCTCACCGAATTATAAGAACCCTTTATCCTTATCAAAGGGCTATGAATCCAAATTTTGCTGATATACTCAGCGCGTTCACAAACTGGGCTTTTTTAATGAGGTTGGTGGGCAAGAAAAAAACCTTGCCCACCCTACATGAAAGTCTGTGGATTATCCATTCCCTTATCTATTATTTGGGAGCAAATTAACAGTTACCAAATATTTATGTCGGCGTACAAATTTCAAAAATCTAGCAGTCCAATGGTTCTTTTCAACGTCGCGCAAATGCACATAACTTGCTAAAGTATTCTTATAAATTATCCCATCATGTTCACCATCAAAACCGTGTCCACGCAAAACTTGATAAGCAAAAGTGAGCTTAGGGGGTAAATTAATTGCTTTAGAATAATGAAATTCATGAGCATAAAACTCGCCAGGTTGCTCTTTGGAATCCATTAACGACCATAATCCATGCCCTGTTTCACGTAAATGGACATAACCGCGCCCGGCAGGATGTTCATCCATCACAGTATCAAAGGGCAATGCCCCTACCATCTCACAGGTTTTTTCATGCCAGGTTAATCGGCGTGATAGATACACCAAGCCTCCACATTCAGCATAAACAGGCATGGCTTTTTCAATGGCATCACGAATATCCTGTTTTAAAGTCTTATTATTCGCTAACATTTCCATTTTTTCTTCAGGGAAACCGCCACCAATAAATAAAGCATCCACTGCCGGCAAGTGTGAATCATGCAATGCATCAATAAATATCAAATTTGCGCCGGCGGCTTGTAGTGCTTCTAAATCGCCCTGATAATAAAAAGCAAAAGCGGCATCACGAATAATACCAATCGACACATCTTTTTTCATAGTCCGCGACGGGCACAAGGTGGTATGTATATTTATCAAGCATTGCTTCGCTTCCTGAACAATATCAAGTAGTTGTTCAAGTTCAACCTGCTCCGCGACAATCTCAGCAATGGTATTAATTTTATCCTGTGCTTGAGTCTCCTCGTTACTGGGTATCAAGCCTAAATGTCGCTCCTTAATGACTAAACGGGAATCGCGCCGCACGGCACCTATGATAGGGATATCGGTATAATATTCAATTGCAGCTCGTAATTTACCTTCATGTCGTTCCCCACCGACTTGATTAAGAATAACTCCGGCAATAAAAATTTTTTTATCAAACTGTTGATAACCTAATATTAGGGGCGCAATTCCGCGTGTCACACCTTTGGTATCCAGCACCAATACCACCGGAACATCCAATAAAAGTGCTAATGCTGCATTACTATTACTCCCTTTCAGGTCCATTCCGTCATATAATCCCTTATTACCTTCAATAATATTAATATCAGTTCCTTGACTATATTGCACCAGACTATTTATAATTTCGGCTGGACTCATCGTATAAAAATCAAGATTATAACAAGGGCGTTTAGTGGCTTGGCTTAACCACAAAGGATCAATATAATCCGGTCCTTTTTTAAACGCTTGAACAGCCATGCCACGCGCCGTGAGGGCTGCACATAATCCCATAGTAATCGTTGTTTTTCCAGAAGATTTATGGGCTGCAGAGATAAGAAGATGAGGCATAATCAGTTATCCGTTATCAGTTATCCGTTTTCAGAAAAATAGGTATGCAAAAATATTTTAACATTTATAAAGGGTTTTCATTCACAATTTTCACCACTCTACTGGCTTTAAAAATGTTACCTTTTGTTCCACATAGTTTAGCGGATTTAGAAATTGATCCTAAACTGAATGGTTAATGGTTCAGGTGGATACGCTTTATCCTGTTTCAGAAATCCGAGTTTTTCAAAAAATCGGATTTATTTATACTCGAATGCTATTTCTTTCCGCTATTTCAATTTCTTCTGCCGTTAAGTCATACAAACGATAAACCAACTGATCAATCTGTTTATCAATGGCTTTGATGCGCCGTTCTAAAATCGTTTGCGTTTGGGGATCGTTATGAGCCGATAGTTGTTTATTGAGTTTTAATATTTGCTCAACTAATTGAACTATTTTATCATGGGTAGTTTTGTCGGTAGGGTTGCCAAAGTCAATAGTGCGAATAGAGATTGCTTGTAGATATTTAAAAATCAATTGATAGCCATTTTGTATTTGAGTACAATAATGACTGATCAAAAACCAGCCTAATTTAGAATTAAGAATACCCAG
>QNES01000261.1 GCA_003645255.1 Gammaproteobacteria bacterium | reverse complement strand
CGGTATAGTGTCTAACGAACAAGGGTAGGTAGCTCATGGTTTCACCCATGCTACGCGCTTACCAATAAGTCTATTTTAATTATTCCATTATCTTATCAAAATTTTATCAAAAAAAAAAGGGCGAACTTGTGTGTTCGCCCTCCACAAAATTCCTGACAATCAAAACCCAGCCTACGTAACTTTCGTGTTCACTTAGACTCTTCCGTAAAGTTGAAAATTTTTAGCAGGGCTGTCCTTCTTCAATCAATAAATTTGATTTTAGCGAGTGGGAATGAGAAATATTTCAATTAAAAACAGCCACGTTGTTTATAAAGTTGGTGCCAAAAAATTAAGAAATCTTGCCGTTTTTGTTCATCCGTTAAAGTTTCAAAGTGTCTCAAATCTTGTTTCGCTTGTTTACCTATCTCAGCGACAGTGTAGAAAGAAGGATATTTATAAACATAATTATGAATATTCAGTAACAAACCTATACTTAAAGCCATAATCATTCCAACTCTTTGCATCCACTTATACTGTTTTATTGCCAAATAAATGACTATAACGAATGCAATTAAAAAGAACTTTTGTTGTAAATAAAAATACCGTTGTTCCCAAGGCTCAATTTGTACTTCTGACAAAAAATCGCGTACAACGACACTCATCAAAGTAAAACCAAGAATAAAAAGAATAATCACAGCCAAATGGGCAACATCACGTTTATCATAATATCGTCGATTCAATACTCCGATAATAATTAAAATGAATGTCAAAAGCCCAACAATGACATATATCCAGCTTGCGTAACCCAATTGGAGTGCCGTGACACGCAGAGGGTTGCCAAATAAAGCTTCAAAAACGACTCTTTCGGCGATTAACCGTAAGCTTGTTAATAGTTCCATTATGCTTATTTGCCCATGAAAGCGAGTATCCCCTGGGGAAACGCCAACCACCAAGTAAGAAAACGTAATCACAATCAGGGCAGCGCAGAAAAGCTTGGCTTGCCATCCTTTTTGAGTCACTAGGTTATAGAAAAATAAAGGTAATGCCAGAAAAGAGAGCGGATGTGAATAAATGGCTAAAGCGAGAAATATAAATAAAGGTATTTCTGACCACCAGACTAGCCGATGCTGCTCATCAGTCACCGGAGAAACGTAAGCCAGTAATAAGAGTGCTAACAGTAAGTGCCATAAAGAGTAAGCAGTACTGCTGAATAGGGCTTGGTTGCCTAATGGCATAATAACGATAAACAAACAGATAAAGGCGCGTAAATGATCATTGGGCACCATACGTCGAAAACGTTTGAGGTAAAATACCGTGTGTGCGACTGCACCGATGAAGAGGGCATACATTGCCATAAAATAAGGCGTTGTGCTAGGAGAAGCAAAACTCGCAAAATAACTGGCAATATTGGGCAAAAGTGAGAGATACCCGTTATAAAAACGCCAGATATCCCGTGGATCATCATGTTCTAAATAGTATGCTAATAAGTGCCACCCATCTTCACAATGTAAGATCGGATAAACAAAAGCATTAGAAGCCCGAATAAAAATAATCAGCGTGACTAAGACAAATAGCCAAAAAAATTTGAAGTTAGCATTGATATTCATCGGTAAACTCAGTTGAAACCTGGTGAGAAATACCAGAGATGTTTAAAGATCGTCAACAAAAAAAAAGAGCAGGAAAGATATAAATCTATTCCTGCTCCTTTAAGTGACTATCAGATCAAGTTAAAAAAAAACAAATAGCCAATTTACTTAACACACGGTTCACCTTTAGACAAAGTAAATTGAAGCCCCGATGGCGTTTCAAAGCTTGTCATTTCAATATCACAAAAGGTAACACTCTCGTTGCCATCAATAATAACTTTGGGAACATGTAGAATACTGGATGATGATGAATAACAGGGACTATCACTTCCGGCTGTCGTACAGGAATCCTCTAGGGGCTCAGGTTTTGGTTCTACACCAAGCGTCTCTCCTATTCCATCTTTGCTACCAATTCCACCAGCCCAATGGCGTTTGGTACGCCAAGCATTATAGAGTTCAGTATCTGTAACAACTATAGTCATGTTGACTGATACAAAGTTAAAGAACGTGGAAGTACCAGGATTGTAGAAGATAAGGTAAGCATAAAATGGTTGATCTTTTTCAAAAGAAGTCTTACCCCGTTCTTTGGTTAGGACAAATGCGCCTGTATAGGGTTTTAAATCATCTAAAGAAATACAAGCTGTCGTTTCTTCAGCAGCACAGAGCTTATTACCTGGTTCTTCACCAAAAATCTCAAAAACTAATTGATTGCCAGGACCATTGCCATACCAAGCATTTGAAGTTCCCCCCATTGACATAACAGTTGCGCCAGGCGGCATCAAAACTTTAATGCGTACCAACTCACCCATACCAAATGTCTGAGGTAGGCTATCTCCCCGGTATTCTTTACGAAGTAGTATCTCAGGCTGAGATGCTTCTTTGTAAAAGTCAGTTGTCAAACTGGGTAGTACAATGTCTCTAGCGTATAGAGTATTTGAAAGGGCGAGTAACAAAATGACACCGCTGTTCAAAAGCATCTTTAAAAATAATCTTTCCAACATGGTTTTTTTCCTCCATCTAGTTACAAAAAAAGCCCACCCTATTAAAATAGGGAGGGCTAATCAATAGCATTAATTTTACCCTGTCACTTCATTCGACGACAAAGTAGAGTGTGCTATCTTGTAGAAGCTGGCACAAACATATGTTGTTCCGCATCGCCACCACTAGAATTAGCAATATACTTGTAGGTTTGCACAAGGGCAGGTACACCTGCGTATTGACACGATCCAGAACCACTCGTTGTTGCCAATAAATTAAAATGATAAGCACCACTATCATAATTGAAGAGATCTGGAGTGATCAGCATATTACTACAATCAGTCAACGCATTAACAACAGCATCGGCTCCACCAGATACTGAGGAGCCACCTACTGTCAATGAATTTTCTTGGTTATCGAAAGAACGATTCTGGAATTTGACATCACCATTGAGGGTCATTGGCGGATAATATTGTCCACTGAAACTGTCCACTATAGCAAATGTTTTGCACACATCACCCCTATGTCTGTATTTAGTTGGGAAACTAACTTGAATCCCTGTATACCGACTCAAACCATTACCTCCCTCATAGGAGAGACCATTTTCATAAGAACCAACCGCAACACTGGTTGCTATAGCTTCTTCAATTTCGAGAATGTTGTCATAACCGACAAATAAGGTATTGTAACCCCAAGCATCACCTATAGCTGTCTCAGTACTCACATCAATATTGAGAGACGGGTTCGCAATAACAGGGGTACCAACTGTACCATCAAGTGCCGTCATTTGATAAGCCATACGTCCAGTTCCAGTGATAATTTCAATATTGCCACGCAATTTCAAATTAGCCGGATCATTAACACGGACAGGGCAAGTATCACTAGCAATGCCAGGAGGAATAGCAGTGCTTGAACACAGAAGAGGATTCATCAGTTCAATTTCCTGTACACCCATATCAAAAATACGAGCTAGATCAAATTTATCCATTCCCTGCCTAATAGTAACAGGCGAACCAACGCCAGGAACAACCGTGCCACTCACACTGTAATGCCCGATAAACTCAATGATCCCCATTTCATTGATATCATCATCAGTATCAGTACTAGCACTGCCTGTTTCCAACCTCTGATCAAACAGGGGAAAATCGACAGGATTTAGAACAGCAAATGAGTCTGTATTAGGGAGATTCCGTATAGAATCATCATTTGAAGAGAGGTACGCTTGCCCGTCCTTATTATAAACCGTTCCCCGCCAAACATCACCAGGACTCAAATAGATAAGAAAGTCAAGTACCTCAATACAATGCTTCTTGGAACGAAACACGGCTTTGACCTTGACCGCATGGGTAGTACTTGTATTGATCAAAGTGATCAACGTGCTTTGCCCTGGCATAGCTTGATAAATGGGGGCTAACAAT
>QNES01000260.1 GCA_003645255.1 Gammaproteobacteria bacterium | reverse complement strand
GTTACAACACTTTACTTAGGTTTCAACCAACTGACTGGAGCAATTCCATCTGAATTAGGTAATCTGGTTAATTTGACAGAGCTTATTCTGTACAACAACCAACTAAGCGGAACCATTCCCTCAGAATTAGGCAATCTGGTTAATTTGACAGAGCTTATTCTGTACGGCAACCAACTAAGCGGAACCATTCCCTCAGAATTAGGCAATCTGGTTAATTTGACAGGGCTTTGGCTGTACAACAACCAACTAAGCGGAACCATTCCATCCGAATTAGGCAATCTGGTTAATTTGACATCCCTTATTCTGTACAACAACCAACTAAGCGGAACCATTCCCTCAGAATTAGGCAATCTGGTTAATTTGACAGGGCTTTATCTGGGCGACAACCAACTAAGCGGAACCATTCCATCCGAATTAGGCAATCTGGTTAATTTGGAAGTGCTTTGGCTGCACAACAACCAACTAAGCGGAACCATTCCAGATTTAAGCAATTTAACAAAACTGGTAGCACCTGATGCAGACTTTGGGTTTAACCAATTAACAGGTGAAACCGCCGGTAGTGCCACAGCCAGAGACCCTGATTGGGCAGATACTCAAAACGGATTAAATCAGCCCCCAACAGCGAGTTTCACCCTTAATCCCAGCACAGGTGATGCACCACTTACCGTCGCATTGGATGCCACTGCCTCAAATGATCCAGATGGGAGTATTACTACTTATAGTTGGGCGAGTTCCGATGGGCAAACCGCTTCTGGTAACAATACTAACCTGACATTCAATACAGCAGGAACGTATACAATTACTTTGACCGTGACTGATGATGGGGGTTTGACAGGGAGTCTCCAGGAAACAGTGGTCGTGTCATCCACGTCCGTAAACAATCCACCCGTATTAGATGCAATAGCTCATCCAACATCAGTAACCGTTGGAATAACCATAACCTTCATCGCGACAGCATCCGATCCTGATGGTAATAACCTCAGTTTCAGTTTAGAAAACGCGCCAACGGATGCAACGATTGACACAAATAGCGGTGTATTCACTTGGACTCCGAGCGATACGGGTGTATTCAATATGACCGTCAAAGTCATGGATAATGGTAATCCGCCCTTGAGTGACACAGAATCTCTCAGTATCACCGTAAACCAAACGGCACCGTCGCCAGTAGTAACAAACCATGCCCCTGTCATCAATGACATCAGTGATCAAACGGTCACGGTGGGCAATCAGCTACAATTTACTGTCACCTCGACGGACCAGGATCCTGGTGATATACTCAGTTTCAGTTTAGTTACCGCACCTGTGGGAGCGGCGATTGATAGCGCGAGTGGTGTATTTACTTGGACACCGACTGATAAAGATACCGCTGATATTACCATCAAAGTTACGGATAATGGTAATCCGCCATTGAGTCATGAAAAAATGGTCAAAATCACGGTTAATCCGACACCAACCTCGTCGTATTCTGGTGGTGGTGGAACAACGCCTCCTGCGGAAGACGAACCCATTGAAGAAGAAGTCATAAACCATTCGCCGAAGCTAGACAATATATCCGATCAAAAAGATGTCTTGCCAGGTACCACCTTAGAATTAAACGTCAGTGCGACTGATGAGGATGGGGATAAGCTGACTTTCAGCCTCAAAGATGCACCAGCCGGTATGACGATTAATGAAAATACGGGGTTATTGACCTGGACAATTGGCGATGAAAGAGACGACTTCTCTATCACGGTTGTTGTTAATGATAATCGTGAAGGAGATGAGCGCACCGATGAAGAAACTTTCACCGTGACGATTTTGCCCTATAATGTCTTAACAACGACTCAATTGCCCTCCGAATCCGGTTCCATTAAACGCGATCCCGAAGGCATGTCTTATAAACCAGGCGAAACGGTCACTTTGACAGCCCTCCCAAAATCATCTTGTTATACGTTTACAGAATGGACAGGGGCTTGTAATGGAAACGATCCCGTTTGTACTTTAACAATGGATGCAGATAAAGATACCACTGCCCTTTTTGAGTACAGCCCATTTTCATTAAATGTGCAAGCTGAACAAGGTGGTACTGTGACAATCAAACCAGAACAAGAGGTGTACCATTGTCAAGATCAAATCACGTTGACAGCCAAAGCTGATTCTGGTTATCGTTTCCTGAAATGGGAAGGCGATTTATCGGGTAACGAAAACAACATCCCATTGGCTATCCAAGATGATCTGGAAATCACCGCTATTTTCGGAAAAATAGCCACCTTAAAAATAACACCCCTTCAGGTCCTTAACGCAAAAATCGGACAGCGTTTAAGTTTCACAGCCAGTGGCGAAAAGGATAAATTCTTCTGGGCAACCACCGGCGGAGAACTTGATTATACGGGTTCAGAAGCCACTTATACCGTATCCGAAAAGGGCGTATTCTATATTTGGGTGAGCGATGGGGAAAATTTTGCGTGGAGCTTAGTTGATGCCACAAAAAGCCTAGTCTTGCTTTCCATTTCACCCGAAACGCTTAACTTATGGACAGGTGAAACACAAGCGGTATCCGTTAAAGGCTATCGCGCTGATGGGAGCTGGATAGACTTAACACAAGAAACAACTTTAAAAGTCGACAGCACAAGCATTGCCCAAGTACTAAAAGAGGCTAAAATTAAGGGCAAACGCGAAGGCGAAACCACCTTATTTGCCGATTACCAAGACATGCAGGCTGAAATCAACATTCAGGTACAAGATAAAACCACTTTCCTCAAAGTGGAACCTGAACTATTGCTCCTGCATGAAGGTTCAAGTAGCCCCGTGACCATTTATTCTGTCAACTTAGCAGGTGAAAAAACACTGTTTAGCGAAGCGAAACTCAGTATTCTGGATGAAAATATTGCGAGTATTAATGGTAGCAAAGTGAAAGGGCTAAAAATGGGTGCGACTTGGTTAGAGGTGCGAACTTCCGACGAAGAAAATGCCCTGCCAATTCCAGTCGTAGTGCGTTCACGCCCCCAATTAGATATTACGCCTGCTATTGCGGTTATAGAACTGGGCAACCCGGTCCCATTTACCGTAACCGGTGGACAATTCCCTTATGAGATGTCAACCGATCAAGGATATGTGCAGAATCAAGACGAAAGCACCTTTATCTATCAATCCAATGAATTAGGGGAAGCCCTTCTAATTGCCACTGATAGCGATGGCGAAGAAGCAGAAGCCCAGGTTAAAATCGTTGCCCCCCTAAGCGTGACACCTAAACAAGCTGTGCTTGATCGGGGAAATAAAATCACAATAGATGCAAATGGCGGTGAACGCCCTTATGAATGGGTAGTCACTAGCGGCGAATTAAAATCGGCTGGAAAAACAGCGAACTATACCGCACCATCGCGCTCTGGACTGCATACTGTCACCGTTATCGACGCACTTGGAAATAGCGAAGCGGTATTAATCTTAGTCGGTGATGCCCTATCACTCAGCCAGCAAAAAGTGTTTTTAGCACCTGGTGAAATGACTCAAATCAAAGTTTTAGGCGGCATACCGCCCTATCAAATAACAGCGACTGCTGGAAATGCCCTTTTAGATTCTGAGGTGATAGATAACTATACTGCCCTGATAAATTATACGGCACCACAAGTCGCAGGGAACTATTCTGTGACAGTTCGCGATTCACAGGCTCATCAAATCAGTGCCGATATCAATGTCAAACAAGAAATACTGATCACACCGGTATCAGGGCGTGTTGATCTGGGAGAAAGCTTAGTATTACAAACAGCAGGTGGCTTTGGCACACCACGCTGGCGAACTACCCAGGGTCAATTCGATCAACAAGAAGGTGAATCTGTCACTTGGATGGCACCTAATCATTATGGTACGGCTTTTGTCTATGTCAGCGACGCGAGCGGCTTAACCGCCACTACTACGATAGAAATCTCATCATCAGGTTTAGCCATCACGCCCTCAGTCCAACATATTTACCCTGAAGAAAGTACGGTTTTTACCGTGAC
>QNES01000259.1 GCA_003645255.1 Gammaproteobacteria bacterium | reverse complement strand
TGGATAAGGGCAAAATTATTGCTCAAGCCGATGAAGGGCATGGTGGAAATATTTACATTAAATCTGGGCAATTTATCACTTCTCCAGATAGTTTAGTCAGTGCCTCTTCAAGATTGGGGCTAGATGGTGAAGTCAATATTGATTCTCCTGTTATGGATATGAATGGATTTTTAGTGGTATTACCAGGTGGGCTTTTAGATGCCAGTCATTTAATGAAAACGCCTTGCAATCAACGCGATGTTGAAAATTTGAGTCATTTTTTCGTCAAGCCAAGTGAAGGTGTTCGCAATTCACCAGGAGATTTATTACCAGGTGGACCATTGCTGGGGAATTTATCTATTAAGGAATAAGAATTTAATTCTACTCTGTCACATTTAGGAAAATCAATTGCTAAAAAGAGTCGTACCCAAATTAAATATGCCCCATCACAATAAACCCCGCCCACATCAGAAAATCTTCAAATGGCCGTGACATATTATAATTTGTAGGGGCGAACCTGTGTGTTCGCCCTTTATAAATAGTTACCAAGCAGGAGCCGGTTTGCAACTTGTACCTCACGTTTCCATTACTAAACGTTAGTGTTAAAAATACTATTTTTTCAAAAAATCGTATTTCTTCTTGCTCTAGTTTGATGTGAATACAATCACAGGAGGCATCTATGTCCATCTTAAAAAAAGATAAAAGTTATACGTTCTCGGATTATTTTGAATTGAGTTATCCTACCGAAGAGATTGTCGCAGAATTGGGGTATCAATATCAATTAACAAAACTCACGTTGCCCCGAGGTGTGGTGAGCCATTCACTCGAAAAGTTGCAAACAATGTTTTATGAAAAACTGCCTTATATTTCGTTAACCTCTGAAACAGCCAAACGAGAAATGATCGTGGCTCCTATCCTGTTAGAGCTGCTGGATGAAATCAAGGTTAAAATTGATATAGAATATCCGGTTTATGTCAGCGAATATTTAAAAGGGAATCTTGATTATTGGATTCATTCAACCCGTCAATTTCTGGTAGTCGAAGCTAAAAAAGCCGATATGGAAAAAGGGTTTACCCAATTAGCGATAGAACTTATTGCCATGGATCAGTATCTTGACGCGACAAGTGATTTCCTGTATGGGGCAATTACTATCGGCGATCTGTGGCGTTTTGGAACCTTGGATAGGCAACAGAAACGGATTCTGAAGGATATTGACTCGTTTCGTGTTCCCTTAGATCTGGAAGAATTATTTCAGGTTTTGATTGGTATTTTGAAAACGGAACAAAAATAAATTAAGCCGGAGCAGGTTTTTTTTTAACGGTTGGTTGGCAAAAAAAAGACTTTGCCCACCCTACATATAGCTATTTGCGGTTGAAAATTTTGATCAAGCCTTAAATCCACGTTTGGCACGCGCAACGGCTGAATGTTTAACTAAGTTGTCACAATTTCCGTGAATATTCCTAGAATTTTATCAAGTTGTTGAAGAGGGTATTCGATGCTATCAACATAAGCGGTGTTACTAACCAATTTGAGAAATCGCCATAAACTGCCGGTCGTAACAACACCGTAAATGGCATCTATCCCCTGATGTTTTTGCTCATTAAAAATGCGAGCCGCAATCATCTCAGCAATACATTGTGGAATCCCGCCGATAATCTTATCATTTTTTGCTTCAACCATGACGAGAACTGGCGCACTGAGCATGAGTTGCTCTTTTGATTTGGAAAGAATATAGTCACAACGTCCATTTAACCCTTTATTCTTATCAATATTAAATTCAAAGCCAGAAAATAAACTTATCTGATCTTTGAATTGCAATTTAAATTCGGCAAGAATTGGAGCAATAATAAACTCAGAACGTGCTTTTTCGGTACTGATTGTAATCGCCAAAGGTACATATCTTTGTAATAATTCCGTTAATAATTTTGGAACCTGAGCCTTCGATGTTTGAAAAAACAGATCACAATCTTCAATCAGCTCTACCTCGAATTGTTCTTTTAGCGTTTCAATTGTAAATTCACTATAACTCATTTTTGTATGTATCCTAATTTGGTGATAGTCTCTTAATGTACATTTTGACTTAATTGAGTACAGTTAAATTCTAACACAAAGTTGAAAAATCTCATATTAATTTATCATTAAAGCCTTTTGTAAATAGCCTTTTTTACCCATAAAGAAATCCGATTTTTTGAAAAACGAATTTTTCAGGCACACTTTGCGCCGGAGCATCTTTGCAACCTGCTGTTCGTTAAAAAAAGCACTTTTTTGAGCTAACTAATTTTTTTAAAATGGGTTATAATGCTAAAAGTAATGAGCGTCAAATCACGTTTCATTGGGAATAATAAACTAGAATGACTATGAAAATATTAATTTACAACGAATTAGATACCCATAAAATTCCGAATTTTAAAAAGATTTATCGCCATTTAGAAGCGGGTAATTTTCAACAGGTGAAAAAAGTAGGCGATAACTTATACAGGGCAAAATTAAACAAAGATGAGCGTTTGCTTTTTTCGATTTATCGCTATCAGGGCGAGGCTTATCTATTGTTTTTAGAATGTATCCATAATCACGCTTATGAAAAATCTCGCTTTTTACGTGGCGATACCACAATTGCTGAGAATAAAATTCCAGAGCTGACTGCACCACCTGAAGATATCAAAGCGTCAACCCCATTAGCTTATATCAATCCAGATCACACGACTATCCATTTATTGGATAAAATCCTTTCTTTTGATGAAGCCCAAAATAAAATTTATCAATTACAAGTGCCCTTGATTATTATCGGTTCGGCTGGCAGTGGTAAAACGGCTTTAACCCTGGAAAAGATGAAGCAGTCAAGCGGGGATATTCTTTATGTGAGCCGTTCACCTTATTTGGTTCATAATTCGCGTAATTTATATTACGCCTTTGATTATCAAAACGATGCTCAAACCATTGATTTCTTATCTTTTGATGATTATTTGGCGAGTATTCATGTTCCGCAAACGAAAGAAATGCCCTTTCGTGAATTTGAAAATTGGTTTATACGGCATCGTTCTGGTGCTAAACTGAAAGATGCCCATCAGTTATTTGAAGAATTTAAAGGGGTTATCACCGGTCATCAAACTGAAGTTGCTTATCTTAGTCGAGATGCTTATTTAGATTTAGGTATTAAGCAGTCAATTTTTTCGGTTGAGGAACGTTCTCTGGTATATGACTTGTTTGAAAGATATTTGGAAGATATGCGTGATAAGGGTTATCATGATTCCAATATTATCAGTCATGCTTATTTGGAAAAAGTCAAGCCCACTTACGATTTTATTATTGTTGATGAGGTTCAGGATTTAACTAATATCCAATTGCAAGTGATTCTGAAAGCGTTAAATGAGCCGACTCATTTTATCTTGTGTGGCGATTCTAACCAAATTGCTCATCCTAACTTTTTTTCATGGGCTAAGGTTAAAACCTTATTTTATCACCAAAAAGTGGAAGGGGGGCGTACTGAATTAATCCGGGTGCTTAATACAAATTATCGCAATTCGCCTCAAGTTACCCAGGCGGCTAATAATATCCTGAAAATTAAAAATGCCCGCTTTGGTTCGATTGATCGAGAAAGTAATTACTTAGTTCAAACGAATGTCAAAACGGATGGGAAAATTGCTCTCCTAGCCGATGACAAGAATATGTTACAACAACTTGATCAAAAATCGCGTTTATCGACTCATTTTGCCGTGATTGTGATGCACCCTGAGCAAAAGGCACAGGCGAAACAGTTTTTTAAAACACCCTTAGTCTTTTCAGTGCAAGAAGCGAAGGGCTTGGAATATGAGAATATTATTCTTTACCATTTTGTTTCTACTGATGAATCGCGTTTCCAAGAAATTTGTAAGAATGTTACCCATGAAGATTTGAAAATCGAAGAGTTGACGTATGCGCGGGTGAAAGATAAGAGTGATAAATCCTTGGAAATATTCAAGTTTTATGTCAATGCCCTATATGTTGCTATCACTCGTGCCATCTGCAATCTTTATTGGGTTGAAACGAATCCTAAACATCGTTTATTTAATCTCTTG
>QNES01000258.1 GCA_003645255.1 Gammaproteobacteria bacterium | reverse complement strand
ATGAAATTAAAGAGATTCAACAGGATTTGGAATACATCGGTGTAGGTGAAATTTGGTTTCATACCACTCAAAATACCATAGAACAATGGCTTAAAAAAAACCGTTCTCGCCAATAGATTTGGGAGCAATAATTTATGATGATAAAAATCCTGATTTGTGGAGAAGGTGAGCATGATATGGGTAAAAAGGAATATTGCCCACGCAAAAACGACTATAAAATTGACGAAGGATGGATACAAAAGTTTATCCGTAAAATTAAGCCTCATTTAAATATTAAGTTTGAGACACGACGCAGAAAAGAATTAATTTCTTTCTGTCATGGTAAAAAACGTTTAGCTTTGAAGGGACATAGCGAAAAAGCCTTTTATGCCATGATGCTTGCCAAGCGTGAAGGTTACGATGCCGTTGTTTTTATGGTAGATGCTGATACGAAAGACTTAAAGCAGTGGCAGCAAAAATGTATGGAAATATTTTCTGGCTTTGCAAAGGTAAAAAATGCCCCATTAGGCATAACTTGTGTTCCAAAAAGTGCCTCAGAAAGTTGGTTATTGAGTGACAATCAAGCTTGGGCTAAGTTGGGTTTAAAAGATTTAAAGGCTCTTCCAACTGAACCAGAAATGATATGGGGTAAACGCAGAAATCAGAGAATAATAGGGGACAGACCACATTTATTCTAACTAACGCAAATTTCGCTCCAAAACACATAACCTTTGTTGAGAGAAAACATTAATTGTGGTCTGTCCCCATTCAACACACCATTAAGCATTAACCATTAACTATTAATTCTCTACCTGCTAAATGCCGATATGTCGAATATAATTCTCTGGGAGTCGAAGCGGCAGAAAAATATTTTGGCATAATAGTTTCTATCGCGTGTGGCGTGATACCTAATTGAGTTAAATGGTTATGATCGCCACAGACACTTTCCACTTGTGAAGAGTAGAAGTTGTCCAAGGAATAGGGTTTGCCAGGCACTAATTTTTCCATAATACGCGCTACCCAATAGGAATGTTTTTCCTTTAAAGGCACGATATGGCGTGTTACCCCCATCAGTTTAGCCGTATAGGCAACTAATTCTTGTAGTGTGTAAACTTGAGGACCACACAATTTGTAACGTTGCCCATAATGCTTGGAATTTGCGAGGGTTTGCACCATCGCTTCTACAACATCATTGACCCATACTGGCGCAAATTTGGCGGATGCCGAAGGCAACATAAATAGGGGGGTTGGAACACGTAGCAATGTTGCAAAACGATTAAAAAAGGGCACACCTTCACCAAAAATCACGGAAGGTTTAAAAGTGGTGACGTGTAAATCTTCTGCATTATGAAGTAAGTCTTCTGCCTCTCCTTTGGTACGCAAATAATGACTTTTTTCGGATGTAGCGTCAGCGTTGATGGCACTGATATGTAATAAGTGCTTGATCGGATTTTTTTGAGCGGCAGATATAATTTTCTCGGGCAATTCGACATGGGCTTTACGAAAGCCCGAACCATCATGCCCGCTTTCATTGAAAATACCAACCAGGTTAATCACTGCTTCACAACCGGCTAATTGCTCATTCAATTGCTCTGGCTCATGAATATTAGCCGATACTAATTCTAATTGAGGTAAGACTAGCAAATCACGGTGCTGTTCACGTCGCCGCGTGGGTACTCGCACTTGCCAGCCCTTTTTAATTAAACGGTTAGTGAGGTGTTTACCCACATATCCGGTTCCACCTAATAGACAAATTTTTCGCATAATGTTTTTCCTTAATATTTGAGGTTCTGGTATTTTCCACTTTAAAATTCAACGGTTAGCAGTATAAATAGCACGAGCCATCGTTGCGACGAAGGCAATGAATCCAAAAGCAATTGGCCAGGTTAAACCTAAAATGACTCCCTCTAAGTATAGCACCCGCACTCCAAAATAAAAATCCAATACTTAAAAATCCCCAAGCACTTCGCGCCTTATCATTCACATTAAATATCATCATAGTGCGATAGCACAAAAACGCTGCTCCCGCTGAAGTGATGACTTGCACTAAACTTAAATAATAAGTATAAAAAATCACTGATTCGCTATCAGCTGTCGTCATTGACCACAAGAAGATAGCAACAGCACTTAAAATAAACCATAAGGCTATCACTAAAATAGAATCTTTTGACATAGTCATTTCTTCAATTTAATTTAAAAAATGATGAATTACTTTAGCATTTTGGGGTGCCAATGCAGTTAATACACTTTCAAAGCAGCCCTTTTGCAAAATAGGTGTTCCTACTTGTTGAGAGGTTTCTTGCATTTGATGGAGCCAGAGTTGATAAGGTGAAGTACCATAAATAGGATCGGGTTCTTTTTCAAAATTCGCCCATTTTTGATGAATATTTTGCCAAAGTTTATCCTTATAGGTATCCGCAATATGCGTTCCCATTAATGTCTTCATCTTATCAATTAGCAGATATTGAAATTTTAGCACCAACAGCCCAACAGATTTAGCATAGCTCACAATCACTAAGCCATGACAAGTCAAATACCAAAAACCATCCAAAAATTCTTTTTCAGATAAATTTTTCCTGGGAATCTCTGTTAATGAATGCCCTAAACCGATTTCTCCAAAAACCGTTAAGCCTGCCAAACTAAAAACGGAATTTTTAAGTGGCTTTAATTTAACATGGTTAATAAAGCTATTCATCAGCATAGGGCAGGTATTAATCATATCGGGAGGTGCATCTTTAATTAAACTTTCTACTAAATGTGAATAATGAGCCAATGGATCATTATAAAGCAATTGTGAGACAAGTTCTAACTTGCCTTCATGATGCCAGGCGATAGTTTTAAGTGCCGGTAAGCCGGTAAGATTAATATAATGCACATTGATAACCATCCCCCCATTAAGCCAGACATCAGCCATACTGTCTTGGTTACCAATCACAAAATTGGCTACGCCTGAAAATTTCCTGGCTATTAATATTCCTAAAATTTGTATTACAAAAATATTTTTAAATGGCAAAATTTGATCTCCATAAACATAAGATTGGTATATCATTAATAATACTAAAAATTGAAAATTAAACCACTTAATCACTTCTAAAGAAATACGAGTTTTTGAAAAAATAGTATTTCTAACACGCTTGAAGCCTAAGCTTTAATTATTATGACTCCATTTCAATTAATCAGCTATACCATATTAGCAATTATTGCGCTTTATATTGTCTATATTGTTGCTATAAACCTGATTGGGATATTGTGGATTTTCATTAAAGTCATTGTATATTGTTAAAAATTAATAAGACAGTAGGGTATATTTTATGCTATTATCTACAGATGAATGTCAAATTAGCATTACAATTATTAGGTGTACATCGTAGAACATCGTCTCGTTATGTAAAAGAAGGAAAAAGGTTAGTTAAAAAGCGATGCAAAGAGTAGAACGTCATATCATAGTCGATTCAGATGCTTTAAATGAATTAACATTCAAAGCAAAAAACCTCTATAACGTGGCTAATTATGATATTAGGCAAACGTTTATATTCACGGGGTTAATGCCTAGTGAATATGATCTAACCACCTTTTTTGCAAATATAAATCAGCCTGATTATAGAGCTTTGCCTGCACAAACCAGTCAGCAAGTTATCAAATTGCTCTTTAAAAACTGGACCTCATACTTTGCAGCCATTCGTGAATGGAAAAAGAACCCATCAAAGTTTCAAGGTATGCCCAAAATACCAAATTATAAAAAAAAGAACGGACACTTTGTTGCCATATTCACTAATCAACAAGTTAAAATTAAAGAGGGTTTTATCCATTTTCCAAAAGCGGTCAATATTTTACCGATGAAAACGTCAGTTTCCAAACCAAAGCAGGTACGTATCATTCCTCAAGCGACCTGCTTTGTTGTGGAGATTGTGTATGACAAAGAAGTGCAAAAAGTAGAAACTTTGCCCGATAGTTTTGTTTCCATTGATCTCGGTTTAAACAATCTTGCTACGTCTTTTAACAATGTCGGATTAGCCCCTTTCATTGTAAACGGTAAGCCACTCAAGTCGATAAATACATGGTTTAATAAAAACAAAGCTAAGTTACAAAGTCAATTACCTAAAGGT
>QNES01000257.1 GCA_003645255.1 Gammaproteobacteria bacterium | reverse complement strand
GTGATTGCCTCAATACGCTTTAAACACCGTTCCATGAACTCATCATAAATACTTTCTTGGATTAAGGCGCGAGAGGGGCAAGTGCAAACTTCACCCTGATTAAAAGCAAACAAGACAAGCCCCTCAATCGCTTTGTCCAGGAAATTGTCGTCCTCTGCCATCACACTCTCAAAGAAAATGTTTGGTGATTTACCACCCAGTTCTAAAGTCACTGGAATGATATTTTCAGCCGCATATTGCATGATGAGCCGACCGGTCGTGGTTTCACCTGTAAATGCCACTTTCTTAATATCTGGATGAGTTGCCAAAGGTTTACCTGCTTCTGGACCAAAGCCATTAACGACATTAATGACACCTGCTGGAAGTAAATCAGCAATTGCTTCAATCACGAAAAGAATTGAAACAGGCGTTTGTTCCGCTGGTTTTAAAACCACACAGTTACCAGCAGCTAATGCAGGAGCCAGTTTCCACGTCGCCATAAGAATTGGGAAGTTCCAGGGGATAATCTGACCGACTACTCCTAATGGTTCATGGATTTCCATAGAGACAGTGTTCACATCAAGATCACTCACATCTCCTGATTCCGCACGAATAACACTACCGAAGTAACGAAAGTGATCAATTGCCAATGGAATATCTGCCGCCAGAGTCTCTCTAATAGCTTTACCATTATCCCAAGTTTCTACCAAGGCAAGGTTTTCCAAGCTTTTTTCTATGCGATCTGCGATCTTAAACAAGAGATTACTGCGTTCGGTTACTGAGGTTTTACCCCAAGTTTCAGCCGCTTTCCAAGCCGCTTTCACGGCTAGATCTATATCTTGATGGTTGGATTTTGGCACTTTAGCAATGATACTTCCATCAACGGGGGAAGTGTCTTCAAAATAATCACCGTCAACAGGGGGTAGCCATTCTCCCCCTATATAATTTTCGTATTGTTTTTTAAATACAGGCTTTTGATAAGACATGATACCTCTCGTTTTTAAGCTACATGTATATTTTAAGTTATTTAGGGAAAAGTCTATTATATGCTGTTTTTTCAAAAATTTCAAAAATAAAATAATTTTCACCCCCTTAATAATTTGCAAACAACTGATAATAGAATTATAAATACTGTTTTTGAAAATGGCGACAAGTCAGGTAAGGTGTGCAAATAAACACTTGCCCACCAAAATAATCACTAAACTGTTATGGTGGACAACTACCCGGCTTTAAAAACTAAAACATTGAGTTATAGTTGGTGTTATTATAATTATTTTTTGGAGAACTCAAATGAAATTAAAACTTTTACTCACAATTCTGTTATTAACCATCAGCTTATCCATCAATGCTGAAGTCACTCTCGACGGCACTTTAGGGCGCGGTGGTGCATTACCTGGTCCCGACTATCTCATCGGAGCCGATTTAGGGCAACAACACGGTGGCAATCTTTTCCACAGTTTCAAAGACTTTAATTTGCAAAGCTTTGAAAGTGCCACTTTTTCTGGTCCCAGCAATGTCAATAACGTTATCAGTCGCGTTACGGGCGGAAATCCTTCACAGATTGATGGGTTAATCCGTTCGACAATTCTTAACGCTGATATGTATTTAGTCAATCCGTATGGGATTATGTTTGGACCCAATGCTCAATTGGATGTCCAGGGCAGTTTTCATGCTAGTACCGCAGATTATTTGCGGTTGGGAGATGGGGGACATTTTGATGCTCGCAATCCGAATAACAGTTTGTTGACCGTAGCACCTGTTGAAGCGTTTGGTTTTTTGACTGATAATCCAGCTCCCATCAGTTTTCAGGGCAGCAAATTACGTGTATTACCCGAACAGGACTTTACCATTGTGGGAGGCGATATCGTGATGGAACAAGCACAAGTGTTTGCAGGTCATAATAAAGAAATGAATGGTGGTAAAATAAAAATCGCCAGTGTCGCTTCTCAAGGTGAAGTCATATCGCTTGAATCTGATTTACTTGTTTCATCCTTTGATGAGTTAGGTGATATTTCTATTTCTGGGAGTGGTAAGATCAATATCGTATTTGGTGAAAATACTCTAGGCGTGAGTGGTAAACAGACCGGTTTAGCACTTATTAAAGGCAAAAATCTGTTATTGTCTAACCGGAGTGATATTGCAGCTCACACTTTTGGAAATGACGAAGTTGACCATAGACCGGGAGAAGGAGTGCATATCAGTCTTACTGGTCAATTGAAGATGATTCAAGGATCTGAAATAGTTAGTAAAACTTTTCGTTATTGGCAAACAGCGCCAATAGTGATAGAGGTTGATCAATTAGAACTCAGAGATGGTTCACAAATTAGCTCTAATGTTTTTAAATTTGGTCAAGGTAATGATATTACAATAAAAGCGAATGAAATACTGTTATCTGGTATCAGTGAAATGGCTGTTACTGCTTCTAATGGGCTGGTAGCTCCTAACACAAGTGGTATTGCTTCACTCTCACATACTTTAAGAGCAGATGCAATAGAATCAACAATAAATATTGAAGCTGATAAATTAGTTATAGAAAAACAAGGGACAGTTAACGTAGCTTCTCTTGCTGTTGGTGATGCCGGTTCAATTAATTTAAATGTAGGACAATTAATAGTTGATAGTGGTGGCTCAATCACTTCTAGTACTGTAGGTTTAGGTGACGGTGGTTCAATCGACATTAAAGCTAACGATATTGTATTATCCAATGTGGGTGCTATTCAATCTACTGGAATTGGACCCGGTCAAGGTAAAGCTGGGAGTATTACTATTGAAACTAATAATTTAGATTTAACTCAGGGGGGAAATATTAATGTTTTAACACTGGGTTTGGGCAAGTCGGGTACTATCAATATTAAAGTATCAGATCGCCTTCATCTTTCCGGGCAAGCTGATGAAAGCCTGTTTTTTCTTTATGATTTCAGTAACCTACAGCTTCAAGGAATGCTTCCACTGCTAGGTATAATGCCTGAAGATCTGGTTGGTCCGAGTAAAATCACTGCTGCAGTCATTAATATGGGACCAGAAAGTGCAGGTACTATTGATATCGAAGCGGGACGACTTTCGTTAGAAAAGGGTGCCAAAATTACCGGTGAACATCGTGGTATGGGTGATGCAGGTAATATTAGTATTCGTGCGTCTGACTTTCGTTTGAGTCAAAGCATTATTACCACTGAAACATTTGGTGGTGGCGGGGGGGGAAATATTACTATCAATACGCCCAACTTATTGTATTTACGCGAGGGTGATATTACGACGAGCGTGGGTACCGGTAGAGGGCAAGGTGGAGATATTACCATTGAAAATCCCACTTTCGTCGTATTAGGGCATGGAAAAATAAAGGCGCAAGCTGATGAAGGACGGGGAGGCAATATTCGTATTGTAGCTAACCATTTCATTAAATCTTTCGATAGTATAGTCAGCGCCTCATCAAGATTAGGCATAGATGGCAACGTAGAAATTGATTCACCCAGTGAGAATGTGACCGAAGGCTTATTAACACTGTCCACCACGCCCATAGATACAGACACATCATCAAAGGACCCTTGTTCCGTCTATTCATGGGAAGAATATATCAATCGTAGCCGTTTTGACATTCACCCCATTGCGGGCAGTCCACCGTCGCCCTATGATTTGACTCCCAGTCGTTTATCTAATGCAAATAAGACGGATCGCCAATCTAGCGTGATGCCGGAGGAGCAGTTGTTTTAATATGGGGGGTCAAGAAATACCATTTTTTTAAAAATGGTATTTCTATGCCTTATACCTTATGCAGCCCTTAGAAATACGATTTTTGGCAAAAATTGAGTTATATAGTTTTTATTATCAGTAACTATCAAAAACTGAGATGAGCTGTAGCTTTCTTAATAGACAGTTTTTTTATGTGGGATTATATTAATTAACAAATTAGTTATCAGTTGAGTTATTCGTTTCCAAACCGGGCAACTTGGGCAACTTAAACTGGTCACCATAAGGAACGACTCGTCGCCGCCCTTTTCAGGTAAATAAGTAGGTGTACAAAAGTATCTTAACATTTTATTTCCGATCCTGTCATAGTCAATTCATAGTCAAATTGATTATCAAAATGTTTTTTTGACTCAAGATTTAAATTAGACTTTTGGGTGAT
>QNES01000256.1 GCA_003645255.1 Gammaproteobacteria bacterium | reverse complement strand
TTTTCATCACAAGGTAAGCCTGGAAACACTTTTCAATGGCATTTTGCAAGCTAAACCTGGTATGATGGTTAGGTTATACGATTTAGAACAGCTCGAACAAGATATGCCCTTTAATATTAACTCATCAAAAATGGCTGGTAGGCAGCAAAAAAACGTAACCCGACATTGCTCTACAATTCTTGTAACAACGTTTGCAAAGCCATTCTTACTGCCTGTTCACGAACACTTTGACGATCTCCATTAAAATGATAATGTTGAGCATAACATTTATTTGGAAAAGCATAAGCAATCCAAACAGTACCCACCGGTTTATCAGGGCTTCCACCGCTGGGTCCCGCAATACCACTAATGGCTACCCCTACTTGTGCCTGGCTCCGTGCCAAAGCACCCTTAACCATTTCTAACACCGTTTGTTCATTCACTGCTCCATATTTTGCTAAAGTTTCAGGGCTGACTCCCAATAATGCCTGTTTAGCCGCGTTAGAATAAGTCACAAATCCTCTATCAAACCAACCTGAACTCCCAGCGATTGCCGTCACCGCTTGAGCTACCCATCCACCAGTACAAGATTCTGCCGTTACTAAATACCAACCTTTTTGCTGTAAACAGGTACCCAGTTCTGTGGCAAAATCTTCTAATGTTTTGAAATTCATATTTTTTGATAAATTTTTGTTATCCAATCAAAGGGCTATTTATGGGTAAATACAATTTTTTCTATCAATGCCTCTCCGCTTTCATCCCGCCGATATAATAACGTGGCATTGTAGTTTTCGGCAGGCAAATATCTCAGCTGTGTTTTGACTGACTGATAAACGGAATACAAAAACAGAATAAGACTAACAATCTCTTTGGTAACCATTCTTTCGCCATCAATAGGTTTTACTTCGGTTTTGCCACCTTTTTCTTTGATAACCGTAAACCACGTATCTAGGCGTTTTGGTACATTGTTAGGAGAAAAGGGCGTTGAAACAGATACTTCAATTTTACCATTTTCTTGCTTCATGGCATTAGAAAGCGACTCATCAAAAGTCGCCGAATTAAAATATTCCAGAGTCGATGTGGAATTGTGGCGCGTTTGGAGCGTTTGAATATTGGAGCCAGTGCCCGGTACGCACCCAAGCAAAATCAATAGGGTAGTGAATAAAACGGCGTTGTTTATTAATGTCTTCATTTCGTTTTTTTTCCTTCTAAAAGTTGAAGTTCGTAGGGTGGGTAGGAAACCCACCATCTACCTTGAACAATGATTATAACTGCACAAATGTAAAATCCACAAATCCATCACTGGAGGCTTGTGAAATTGGAATTTGACGATTTTTTGTCAGATATTTTACCATATTTGTGACGTAGGTGTTTAATTCATTGAACGTGATTTTGCCGCCATCGAATTTCATCATGTCTGCTTCACCCTTTAAGCCTTCTAATAGGGCATAGGTAAATACGCCGTGTCCAAATTGATTCATTTCTCGTGAAACGGTGTCGGCACTTGTGGCATTGAGAACGACAATGTTTTTGTTTGCCGCATCTTTGAGTAAACGAGGATTGAACGCTTTGCCCGCATGACAGGTATCCACCAATAAAATACGTCGCCCCTGACTATTGGCTATCGCATCTTGTAAGATTTTCCAGGGCACCAGGCTTTTTTTGTTCAGTTTTGAACCTTGCCGTTCTGCACCTTTGGGCATGAAAAAATATTCTTTTGCAAGATTAATACCATGCCCTGCTAAAAATAGGATAGTCGTGTCTTCTTTTTTTGGATTCAGTGCTTGCAAAGCGGTTTCGATATTGCTTTTATTCGGCGTTTTGCCTTGATTATCGGAAATCAGAACGCTCTTGATATCACGGTATTGTTTCTGCCCCGTTGCCTTGAGCTTTTTATAGATGGCTTGCGCGTCTATTGCCGCAAAATCAAGTTGCTCTTCTTTGGATAAATTGGGATAGGCACTGACACCGATGCTGACTAAGTGCAGGGTGCCTTCGCGGATTTTGCTTTCGCCGTCGTAAAAAACGGTCACTTGAGTCGTGGTTTTGCCCAGGTCGTTAAATGCCAAAATGGAAATCCGATTTTCACCGGTTTCTAATGGCACTTCCAAGGTGCGTTTATGCCTCGCAATGATGGGGTTGATTTTACGCACTTTTTGCGGAGTCACTAGGCGACTATTGACATAGACTTCAAATCTCTGAATCGCTAAAGTATTTTCTGCGATATTCAACACCACCGATGCGATACCTTTTTCTATTTTGCTACCCCTTTGCGGCGCGACAATTTCAAAGCGGGGCGGTAATTCGCGTTGTAAACGGGCTAAATTGAAATGGGCACCCGTTTGGGCAATGGCTTTTTTGACACTGCGTAAGCGGATAGCATTCGCAATGACATCAGGGCGATAAAGATTCGGTAATTGCGCGGCTGTGACGTAATCCGGGACTTTGTCAACGCCACGATTAATTTGCCAGCCTACCATTTTGTCTCCGTTAACCGATGCGGTGTAATGCCCTGTCGGAGTCCAAGCCACCCATTCATCATCGGAGCCGTGAAATAGCGTGAGCAGGTTTTCGCGAGTTTCTATATCCCATAGGCGAACTGTTTGATCTGCACTGCCTGAAGCCAATAAGCGTCCATCGGAGGATACTGCCACTGCCCAAATATCGCCCGTATGTCCAACGAAATCGCCGAGTTTATTGCCATCGCGGTTATAGGCGGAAATAACACCCATGCCTCCACCACTGATGATACGTTCTCCGTCGGGAGTGAAGGTGTAGGAACGATGATCATAGCCATCAGTAGCACCACGTTCAATGCTTGCAACGGTGCGGTTTTGTTGGCGAATATCAAGAATAGCTTGACGATCATAGTTACCCCCTTTTCGGGTGCGTAGCGTCCAATCACGCCATTTATCCTGAGCGCGAGAGAATGCCCTATAAGAACCAGAAAGTTTTCGAGGCGTACCCAAAAACTGTTTGGAGTCCAAACCTTTAGATTTGGCAGGGAGCGTGATGGTGTATTCAAACGGTTCACTTTGAGCATTTGAAGAACCAACATCTTTTTTTCCCCAAGCTAATGTTTTGCCATCAAAAGAAAAACCGACGACAAAAATAGCCGCACCCACCCCACTCAATCGCTGCTGTAATTTACCATCACGCAATGACCAGAGGTGAATTTCTTGATTATTGCCACCCCCCGTCGCTACCACGCGCCCATCAGGACTGACGGCGGTTGCCAGTACGATATTGTCATGGCCTCGGTAGGTAACGATTTCCTTGCCATCGGGGATTGACCAGACGTGGCAGTTGGTTGGTGCAGAACTTACTCCCGATACCAAATAACGCCCATCAGGACTAAAGGACAGGCTACCTACCTGAGTCCCCTGATTGGCTAAGGTTTTGATAAATTGCCCCGTCCGTCCATCCCATAGGCGAATGGTGTAATCCCGACTCCCAGAGGCGATAATATCCTCTTGGGGAGAAATAGCCACTGAACGCACTTTATTGGTGTGACCTTTCAGTGTGCTTATCAGCCCCCCGTCCTGCACTTGCCATAGGCGCAAACTGTGGTCTAAACTGCCCGTCACCACGCGCTGGGAATCGGGCGTAAAGGCGACGGCGTAGATGCGATCAGTATGTCCCGATAATTTGGAACCGTCCAAATCTAAAGGTTTGGACTCCAGGTTCCAGATGATGGCATTGTTATCACCACTGCCTGATACGAGGTAACGGTTGTCGGGGGAAAAGGCTAAGGCACTCACGACATTCGTATGCCCCTTGAGTAGTGTGACTAATTTGCCGCTGGTAAAGTCGTAGAGGCGGATAGGTTCGTTCCCAGATATTCCCATAAATCCCGCCGCCGCCAGCCACCGCCCATCTGGAGACAGTGCCATCGCAAAAATCTTGCCCTCATGCCCCGCGCCGATTTGTCCTCGCAGCGTCCGCACGGTTTTACCCGTTTCCAAGTCCCAGACGCGGATGAGTTTGTCATTGGATGCCGAGACTAAATAACGTCCATCGGGCGTGAAGGTGACATCACTAATTAATGCCTTATGACCGCCGGGATCAATTTGTAGGATGGGTGGGGTGCTTGAGATAGCAGGTGTTGTGGGCGGTGCTGCTGTTTTGGGAGTCGTTGGTATCTCCTTCGTTTGCGGCAAA
>QNES01000255.1 GCA_003645255.1 Gammaproteobacteria bacterium | reverse complement strand
TCCACTACCAACCACGAACACAAAATCTCCCCGTGACAATTTATAATCCTGAATTTTCCCATATTGCGGAGTTTGCTCAGTATGTTGTGGCACTTTATTCCACAAATATAATCCTAGTTCTTGTCCAGTCACGTAACCATCTTTATTTGTATCGCCAAAGCCATGACGTAAAGCATCCACAAAAACTAGCGCGAACACGCTTTGAGCCGGCACAGTTTCATTAGCACTGCCGGCGGTAATAAATTGACGTACAGACAAGGCCGCAGCTTGACTTATTTGTGGTGGTATTTTCGGCAAATCCTTCGCCTTAAACACTGACCCCGAAAAACAACTATCGAATAAAAACAAAACATGTTTTGCCTCAATCCGCCGTGCCCAAGTAGTAAGTTGATTCATCTCCAGCGCTTTGCGTAAAAATGCCCTTTCATCAAAATTGGGATTAGCGGCATCAACCGGAACAATATAACCTTTATCCTTGCGCGTATAGCCATGCCCTGAATAAAAAAACAATAGGCGATTATTCTCCTCAAAACCATACTGATTGATAAACCGGTTAAAACGTTTCGTCAAATCCTCGGCATTGAGATTAAACGACATCTCAACTTTAAAACCTTGCGACTGCAAAACTTTCTCTACCTCCCGCAATTCACCGGGTATGGTTTCCAAATTTGGCCAACCATTAGTATATTGGCTTTCACCAATCAACAGCGCGTAACTACCTGAATATGAAGATAATATCCGCGAGCCAACTGCATCAGATGCTATCCCACCCGGATCACGTCCCTCAGCTGCGGCATTATTAACCGACAATGTTAATCCAATCATCAATAGCATTAATAACCGGTTATGTGTTAAACTCAAAAAGTTCATGACATTTTTCTCCTCCTTAAAATAAATTACAAGATAATGTTAAATCAGTTTAACATAAAAAGGGATGGTGGGTGCTACGCTCGCTTGACCGTCGTTTAGTTACAGTTGCAAAAGAGGTAAATGTCAAAATCATAGAGGTTTAATCATGAACGTTTATACTTTATCAGAAGCAAAGCAAAACTTACCAATGTTATTAGAACGTGCCCTTTTTGAGGGAGAAATTCAGATCAAATACCGAGTCGGTCAACTTTTTGCTCTGAAACCGGTAAAACCAACCCGTTCTCTATTAGATATTGTCGGTGTTAATATTAATTTATCTAGGAATAAGATCGTAGATGTTGTTCGTGAAATGCGCGAAAAGCATTAACAAAGGTAAGCACCCTACGCTACATGGATTGTATATAAGAAGGGATTGGATTGTGGTAGTATCCGGTTTAAATCCTTTCTTATATACAATCCATGTAGTTAAGGTTTTAACAAACTCGGAGAATGAATCCATTATGAAAGAAAAATTAAGGACCATCGTTACTGGCAGCATTATTGGCTTCTTATGCTTTTCAGGATTGGCTACCTGTACCGCCGTGACACCTGTTTTGGAAAGAGGCTTCGCAGTGAAGCCTAACATCGGCATTGACATCAAATATGTCTATCGTCACAAAACGGAAAGCAATTTTAACACTTTAACCAATGACACGATTTTATATTCTGGTGATCATTACAAAATCATCTTTACCCCCACCGAAGAAACTTACGTGTACATTTTTCAGCAAGGTTCATCTGGCAACATTTATCGGTTATTTCCGATGGCAAGCTTTGCAGGGGTGACGGTTAATAATACTAATCCGGTACTACCCGGCACCGAGTACCATATCCCGGCTAAAGACAAGTCGTTTTTCTTGGATAACCAAACTGGCACGGAAAAGCTTTATTTTATAACCTCGCGCCAAAGAGATCAGCAGCTCGAAAATCAATATCAACAAGTTCTCGTCGCTCGTGGTGACAAAAACGCTAATAAAACCCAATTGGCTCAAGCCGAGTTAACAAAGTCAATTAAAAAGAGAGATCCCGGCGGGATTGAAAGTAGCGCAACTCAAACTGAGATATTTACTATTTTGGATAATGATGGTAGAGAATTTAGCGTGATTCGAGATCGGTTAAAAAGTTGTGATGGGTGTAGGAGTGAAGTGACTTTTCAGCATAAATAATTGGAGTGTGGTTATTATATACAAACCTGACAGGTTTTTTTAACCTTTATGGTTGCCCTCACAGAGAAGTCAAAATGTAGGGGACCGGCAACGTGTTTTTTTTTCCACACACCGGCGTTGGAACCAGAAAAACGTCTTACCCCTGTGCTTGTCGGTTGCGCCACCACTTGAGTTATTTTCTGCCCTACTGTAATCAAGCAGCAAGAGAATGGACAAGCGAAGAATTACGGTCTAAACCGACAGAATTTAAGGTTTCTAAAGGTTTGGTATTTGACTTGCGCCCAACACGCCTCAGTCGCTGTATTCTTTATACGATTCCTTGGTATTTAAGCACTGGCACAAAGCTACCCCCAGTTTTCGGCGGGCGAGAATTACTCACCATCCTATCTGCCAACAAAATCCTGAACTTAAAGCCCACTGGTAAAAACTTGCGCGACAACGTCACCATTATAGGTGGCAGCTATATAGCCAGGTAGGGTGTGCAAACGTGTTTTTGTGTGCATTGGCATTCATTTCGTATAACATAGTATAACATAGTATTTGTAGAGTCATTTTCGGTTTTAACGAAATGCCGTTGCACCAAAAACACGTTAGAAGCCCTACCTGGCTATTCATCAGCATCTCTGAACGGCTAAACGAAAACCAAGTGTGTGTAAAAACGAATTAATTTGATATAAATCGGAATTGGGCAGGCGTGAAACCTTATGATTAGTCTCGTCTTGACTGAATTTTACCTTTTCAATCAGTTGAGATGTAACGGCTTGTGCTTCAGCAACCTGTTTCAAAGCCATCTGGAAGGCTTCTGGATCGTCATCTTCAAATGCAGCATCAAGATATTCAGCGGCTTCTTGAGGATCACGGAGTGCTTCTATTAATTCTACATGATAACTTTTACCCATTATTTATTACCTCCATAATCATGCCAATAAGTTTTGGCTTTACGAATATCTACCGTTTGTGTGCTTTTATCACCACCACACAATAACAAAACGATTGTCAAACCCACTTTTCCAAAATAGACTCGATAACCGGGACCATAATCAAGACGAAGTTCATAAACACCTTCACCTACTGACTTACTATCACCAAAATTGCCCCGTTTAAGCCTATCAATGCGGACACGAATTCTGGCACGCGCTTACTATCTTTTAATGATTTAAGCCAAATAGAAAAAGGTATTTTACCCTCTTTCGTTTCATAAAGCTCTATTTGTATTTTATCACTCATATTCTTATGATAAAAACATTAACGATATAGCCAGGTAGGGTGGGCAAACGTGTTTTTGTGTGCATCGGCATTCATTCGTATAACTTCGTATAACATGGTATTTGTAGAATCATTTTCGGTTTTAACGAAATGGTGGGCAACAAAAACACGTTGCCCACCCTACCTGGCTTGTGGTTCATTAAATAATACTGCCGCAATAGTTATGTAGGGTGGGTAACGTCTTTTTGTTGCCCACCATCATCGGTTAGGTGGGCAAAAAAACACTTTTCGAGGTTTCCGTTTTTTGAAGAAAAATTGCCATTTCTGATAGCAAATTAAGTTATCAGTCCATTTCTGTCATAGGGGTGCAGAAAAATCTTCGCCCAACTGCACTAGCTTTTCCCATAAATGCGCGGCATTGGGAGTCACTTCCGTTTTATTCGCGGCATCGGTGCTTCGATGGAAAGCATAAAGAGTTAGGCTAGGATTATTAATGGTTTCTTGAGTCCTGATAATTTTACATATTATTTCAAATCCAAAGCTTTTGGGATTTTTAAAAACGTTTCCGGATAGATACAAAATGATTTACAATATCAAATTGTATTAAATAAATCAATATTGCTATCAGCTTTTTAATTCGTTATCATTTCACGGTGATATGGAAAACATTCGTATAGAATTAAAATATTAATTTCTAATTTTAACCTATAGAGGTTCTTGCAAAACTCTAAAAAAAGAATAATTTATAGTATCAATCTATAGAGTTGTGATATAATACACATAAAAATTAACTCTGTCAAGAAAAAATGATGAATAAACTAAAAGAAACATTATCAAATTATTGGTTAACCATCCAAAGCAACTTATTTCCATGGT
>QNES01000254.1 GCA_003645255.1 Gammaproteobacteria bacterium | reverse complement strand
ATAACCCTGAAGGGTTGCAACTAGAGTCCTGGTTGAACAGTTCCAACCGTAGTCGCTCAGTCCGTTTTAACAATATGGACTTAACCTTTTGAAAAGGTGTCCAACGATCTATCTCCGGATCGTAAAGTCTTGCTAAAACGTTTCGCGCAGCATTCTCATCAGCTTGTAACACCACCCCGTCGAAACAATAAAATGCATCACCATTACGTTTTCCTAAAAGCAAACCATAACGAGAATCCATTTGCGAAGTGTACGCGCTATTGACAAGAATGACCGAAGAACCTCTCCGGCGAGAAATCGTGTCTAAAGCAGTTGCTATCACACCTTTTGTCCAAGCGGATAGTCTTCTAGTAACGTTTTTACCAAATTTTGAAGCTGAAACAATTGGTGAAGTTAAATCTTCAGCCGCAATGACTTGAGCTTTATCAATCAATCTATGTGTTGCTTGACAAATTTTATCTTTGATCTGAGATTTGATTTTTCTATTCTGGCGACTAAGCTTTTTTCTACCCAAATTATTCTCAATGATGTTTTTCTTTTTATGAGACTTGGAGTTTAAAATCGTTTTAAGTTTATTTCTGGCTTGATTTTTTTTCTTTAATTTATCTGATTGTTGAGTAAGTATTTTACCTAATCCTTCACCATAATGCTCACCTGATGAATCAACAAAAACTTCGGTATAACCTTTATCTATTCCAATGGTTGCTGAACCGCAGTTATGGGTTTCAGTCATTTCTAGGGTGTAATGAATCTCAACTTCACCATCAATTAAAATCAATCGCAAAGTACCCGTTGGTTCAAACAAAGTATTTAATGGGATTGCAATGCGTTTACCCTTATCTAAACCGGGGATTTTAATCCAAGCTTGCCCCCCTAACTGAAAAGTCGTGTAATTATCTGAACGAACGACTATTTGATTAGTTGTATGATTACGTCCATGTTTCCAATGTTGACGCATTAACCGTCTTAAATAGTTATTTTCAGTCCAAGCATCAGATTTTAACTCTTTATAAAGTGGAGTACGTTTTTTTTCATCAGATACTTGTTTATAAAGAACTTTTCTAACTTTTTCTGATGCTGATTCGCGATTAGCTTTTATGTCACCGAAAGTATCTCGTAAGGTTTCTTTCCAAGCATTTGCTGAAACGGGAAATTTTCGTTTTTCCTTTAACCATGAATCGCGTATCTTTCTATCACTTTTAATAGAAACGCCCTTGATTGAGATTTTTACTTTTGATTATTCGAGTAACGAGCATTCTTGATTATCTTTTAATTGGTGTTGTTGAGATTTAAGTAGTAGTACAAAAGTTTTTTAACATTATTTTAAATATACACAATAATTTTGTTTATCAGATTTTTTCTTATCAATTTGCTATAAAAGTTGCCGAAATAACAGGTTTAACGCGCGTATTTATTTATCTGAACGTCCATAGTACACAAAAATATTGATAACTATTGACATTTATTTCGCTTTTGACTGAAAAACTTGACTTTTAAAAAAAGCAAAGTATTATAATAAAAGTATCATAATAAAAATTAGCTTGAAAGTGGTTAGCCTTCCACGTTAAAAAAATCGGTTCAAGCCAAAGTAACTCCAAGTTTCCATTAGGCGAGGAGATAATGGGAAGATAGCTCCCTTATTCACAGAGATTGAAATGATGCCTCATGACGCATTAATATCAATATTTGTCAATAAAATTGTTATCTGTATATAATAAAAAAGTATCAACTTTCTATTTCCGGCACACTCATTGCTCGAATAAGTGTGTTTGTTATATTAACTCATTTTTAACGAGAAGGCAACTTAATGCGAAAACAACGAAGTTTACATCTCATTATCAGTGCGATACTCTTATGCTTAGGCAGCTTGAGTGTCTATGCTGATAATCTCAGCTTACAGCGCTGGCAATTTGAACAGGCACTTGATGCGCTCAAAGTTAAAGACTTGGAGCGTTTTCATGCACTTTCCGTTGATCTGCAAAATTATCCGCTTTATTACTATTTGCGCTATCAATATCTTCAACCGCGCCTGAAAAAAGTAGCTCCCGTAGAAATTAAAGCGTTTTTAACGCAATATGGCGATAGCTATTTTGGAGCATCATTGCGCAGCAAGTGGCTAAAACAACTAGCCAAAGCGGAAGATTGGACGACTTTCATCTTATTTTATACGCCCCAAAAATCCACCCGCTTGCAATGTGACTATGTGCAAGCTCGCCTGATGACGAGACGGGACACCAGCAAAGCTCTTCAGGATGCTAAAAAATTGTGGCTGTCCCCAAAATCACAACCTAAGAGCTGTAATCCGGTATTTCAATACCTCTATCAAACAGGCTTAATTAATAACACGCTACTTTGGGAGCGTATTGGTTTAGCCATGAAAAAGGGCCGGCTCAGTTTAGCACAGAGCTTAGCCAAGCATCTTGATCCCGCCGATAGGGTCTTAGTAGCCCGTTGGAAAACGATGCATAAAAATCCGGCTAAAACGCTTGAGCAATTTGATGAACCAGATTTGCCCGTCGTGCGTGAAATCATCCTGCATGGCATTAAGCGCTTAGCCAAAAAACGATTTGAAAAGGCGACTGAATATTGGGATAATTTTCAACGTTATTATGCGTTTTCAATTCTACAAATTGGCGAAATGCAGCGTGATCTTGCTCTAGCCAGTGTCAAAAAGAAGCATCCGAATGCCCTGACTTGGTTGACAGCGGTTAATAAAAACTTTCTTAATGAAAAAGTGACCAATACTCGCTTTAAACTCGCTTTAAAACAACAAAATTGGCCTGCCATAGTGGATTTTATGACAGAGTTATCGGAAAAAGAACAAGACCGTTTACAATGGCGCTATTGGCTCGCTCGTGCTTTGGAACAAACGGGTCAATCTGCGAAAGCTCGACCGATTTTTAGGGCATTAGCTAATGAGCGTGATTACTACGGCTTTTTAGCGGCTGATCACATTGGGAGCAAACATAAAATGCAGCACCATCCCATTAGATATACCTCAGCTGAAAAAGCCAAATTGATGAAACATGTTGGTATTACGGGTGCTCATGAATTTTATAATTTAAGTCAACTTCACGGTAGCCATTCAAAATGGGTCACAAATGGACGGCGCGAATGGCACTATATTACCACACATCTTCCCCGTCATCAAAAAGCAATTGCCGCTACGTTTGCCAGTAGTTGGGGATGGCATGATCGTGCCATCATTGCTGCCGCTAAAGCCGGTCATTATGATGATTTAGATGTCCGTTTTCCGTTGGTTTTTTATAAGGCTTTAGCAGCGGGCGCAAATAGTCAAGCTCTTGATTTAGCTTGGGTTTATGCTATAGTTCGTCAAGAAAGTGCTTTTATGAGTGATGCCCGCTCCCGTGTAGGTGCCCTGGGTTTAATGCAATTAATGCCCGCCACTGGACGCTTAGTCGCCAAAAAAATAGGGCTTAAATTGAACAGAACCAGGGATATTTTGGACATCAATACTAACATTAGTTTAGGGACTGGCTATTTACGGCAAATGCTGGATAAATTTGACGGCAACTATATGTTAGCGACGGCATCCTATAATGCAGGTCCTGGACGTGCTAAACGGTGGGCGGCGAAAAACAATTGTATGCCGGCTGACATTTGGGTGGAATTGATCCCATTTAATGAAACACGCAAATATGTACGCAGTGTTCTTTTTTATATTAGCATATTTGAATCTCGCTTAGGTAAACAAACGCATCCGCTAAGACTCACATTGGTACAGCACGATAATTGTTAATTGTTAATTGTTAATTGTTAATTGTTAATAAAGTCAAAAAGCTTAAAGAAATCAGATTTTTGGGAAAAATCTGATTTTTACTGATTCTAATTAACCATTAACCATTTTCTAATTATTTTGATCAAACATGGCAGGTTTTGTGAAGTTATTTATGTGAAAAACTATAGTTATATTTAACTTATTATCGAAGGCGACATTTTGGTATTTTTGACCGACTTTTAACGATGAAATCGGCGCATTTTCAGCAAAAAAATTTCTCCTTAATAATCAAAGAGTTAATTAACATCTCTCCGCGAGCGGATCCCCCTAATTTTGCCCAAAATTTATAACCTCAAATTGTATAAAAAGACGGTTTTATACCATTTTTCATTTAAAAGCTTCAAAAAAATAAGAAATCT
>QNES01000253.1 GCA_003645255.1 Gammaproteobacteria bacterium | reverse complement strand
TATGAAAAAGAACGGGCTTACATGAAAGGTCGTTGGCCCCAATTTTTAATGGCAGACCCGGCTTATAGCCCTAATTTGACTTTAGATGCGGAAGACTTTGCGTATGCTTGGCCTCCTAGAGTGCCGTCAATTGCTTCTGATAAAGGAAAATAAATGTCACTTTTCACCCATCAACGGGCAGGTTACGATCTGCTCACAGGGCAGGGTTTAGAAATTGGTGCCTTTCATCAACCCGCTGTCATTCCTGCACATTGTACTATTGAATACTGTGATGCCCTGTCGAAAGAGGAAATAATTCAACATTTTCCTGAGTTAAATATTGACGCGCTCGTTGATGTCAATTATATTTGCGATTTGGATCAAGTCGGTTTATCCCTATTTGAGGCAGAACGTTTTGATTTTGTCATATTAAACCATGTTATTGAACATGTAGCAAATCCCATTAAAGTTATAAGTGAATTATTTAGAATCACAAAACCGGGAGGACATGTTGTTATTTCAGCCCCCGATAAAAATTTTACTTTTGATAAGCATCGTTCTTTAACGTCTTTTGCCCATTTGAAAGAAGAATATGAAAATAATGTGACTGTCGTGACGGAGGAACATTATATAGACTTTTTACGGGCTGTACATCCTGAAGTCTTCAAATTGAATCCTGATCAATTACAGGATTATCTCAATAGTGTTATAAACCGACGTGAACATGCTCATGTTTGGGATTCGCAGAGTTTCAATGAATTTATGCTGAATGCGCTTAAGCTATTACAGATAAAAACAACTCGTCTGTTTATCAATGTCGGAGAAAATAATCAGTTTGAGTATTTTTCTGTTTGGCAAAAATTGATGGCTTCAATAAACCCTGTTTATAAAAATGATAATTATTTTGTTCATCGCAAAAAGGGTTATAATTTGCTGAAAGGTAATGGCTTAGAAATAGGTGCTTTTTTTCATCAAGTGGCTGCGATTCCGTGGCATTGCAATCTGGAATACAATGATTTATGGCTTAAACCAGAAAGTATTACCTATTCTCCAGAATTAAATGTGAATGATCGGGTAAAGGTGAAGCATATTTGTGATTTGGATAAAGGGGGGCTATCTTTATTTGGTTCTGAAAGCTTTGATTTTGTCATATTCAATCATCTAATTGGACATGTTGCTGATCCTATTAAAGTCATAAGAGAACTCTTTCGGATAACTCAACCAGGGGGTTATGTTGTTATTTCAGTTCCCGATAAGGATTGTATCTTTGACAAAGATTTAGAAGATTTAGAAGTCACCCCTTTTGCCTATTTCTTGGAGAAATACGAAAAAAATGTGACTGAAGTATCTGATACAGACGATATAAGCTCGCTACGTGAAAAAAATAGGTATGGACATTTTCACGTTTGGGATTCATCATCTTTTAGTGAATTTATGTTAAAATCGCTCGAATTCCTACAATTACAAACTACTTGTGTGTTTGCTAGCATTGGGGAAAATAATCAGCTTGAATATTTTTCTGTTTGGAAAGCTTAGTGAATAGGGGTACAATGAGGAAACAACAAATATGAATATATTAGACGAATACATTAATACTTTTCCTACTCATCAAAACGCGTTTGATATTTTCAAAGGGGAATGGTCTTCATTACCGCCTCTGATACCCACATTAAAGGGCGGTGGTAAGAATCCATTATTTCACGATGAGAGAATCGTTTGGGCTGAAAAACTACTGGGTGGGTTCAAGGATTGTCATGTTCTTGAATTAGGACCGCTTGAAGGTGGACACACCTATATGCTTGAAAATATGGGCGCGAGTTCAATTATTGCCATTGAAGCTAATTCGCGTGCTTATCTCAAGTGCTTGATTACAAAGGAAATATTAAATCTTCAACGTGCCAGATTTCTACTGGGTGATTTTGTTTCTTATCTCAAGGAAACTCAGGATGTGTATGATGCCTGCATTGCCAGCGGTGTATTGTATCATATGCATAATCCGGCTGAACTCATTCACTTGATCGCCCAAAAAACGAAAAAGGTGATGATATGGACACATTATTATGATCCAGAGACTAATAATCCTGATGTCAATGTGCGATTTTCTGAAGTCATGACTCAAGAATATCAGGGTTTTAATCATACCTTATATAAGCATCCTTACCAAAATTTGGCGGCTCATAGTACAACGGGATTTTGTGGTGGCACAAGTCATTTTAGTATGTGGATGTCGAGACAAGATATTTTGTCATGCTTAAAATACTTTGGTTTTGAACGGTTAGAAGTTCATTTTGAAAAGCCCGATCACCCGAATGGTCCCTGTTTTTGTGTTGTTGGTTTTAAAGCTTGAGGTTCTTACAAAACTCTGAACATACGATGTTTAAGCGATTTTTGAAAAACTCGGATTTTTGATCTGCGGTAACTACTCAGTAAATGTAGGGTGGGTAGGAACTTCGTTACAACCCACCACAACCTGATAATTAATAAAATGATTATCGTATTTATTGATGAATGGTGGGTTTCGTTTTCACTCACCCTACGCTCTGCTACCCTGAATTCAGTGGGTTCATCATATCTGGGTATTATTAAGTGCGGAGGTGACAAAGCGTCGCTGTGTTCAACACTATAACTCATTGAATTAACAATAATCCCTAATGTGTGTAAGGAATGAAATAATTCCCCTGTATATTCTATTGTTTTTTCGATTTACTGATTATGCTATCAGAGGAATTTAATGAAACTGAAATTTTTTTTGGGTTATACCCTCACATTGTTGTTCACGCTATTTTTACTGGAAGTGTCAAGTTTTTTCTTGTTTCAATCTTTAACAAAAAAAGAATTTTCTTATGCTGCTTTCCAAAACGAACGTTTAGCCAGAATAGCTGCTATACAAAAGCGACTACAAACCACCCAATCCCCAGAACTTTATAATTTTCACCCATATCTTGGCTATGTGGGTCGTCCTGGTGCTTATCCATGGGGCGAAATAGCGGAACCATTTAATGAGTATGGAATGCTGTCAATGGCCAAGCATCCATACCCATATAAAAAAGGTAAGAACGAATTTGTGATTGCAGTAGTGGGAGGCAGTGTAGCGGAAATATTTGCCAATATAACAGAAAAGTTCCTTGAGCAATATTTACGTGAAAAGTTTGGCTTCGATAAAAAACTGGTTTTAGTCAATTTGGCTACTGGAGGCTATAAACAGCCGCAACAATTGTTCCATGTACAATATGCCTTGTTAGCTGGATTTGAATTTGATGCCGTTTTAAATATAGATGGTTTTAATGATTTGGCATTGGCTAATGACAATATCAATAACCAGATTAACCCAATTTTCCCATCTGGATTTCACATAGGGTTAATGTCAAAAACTCAAATGACTAATCAACTTGATTTTCAGACAGCCAAACACCTTTATGCCCATTATAGCTTGTATGAAACTGAATTGAGTGTACTCTCTTTCACCCAAAGTTTCCCTTTTAAGTACAGTATATTCTTCAATTTATTAGGTGAATTATGGACGAAACGCAGTTTGATAGAAATCAAGAAAACTGAGTATAAATTAACCTTTGAAACCCAAAAAACAATGTCAAATGAGTTTCGTGGTCCTCTATTCCAAAATCAAAATGGCAACCCTTATGAAGTGGTTGCTAATATCTGGCAACAGGCTTCTACAATGCTCTATGCGATCTGTCAGGCAAACCGTTTAATTTACATCCATGTACTACAACCCAATCAATATGTTGAAGGTAGTAAACCACTATCTGATAAAGAGAAAAAAATGGCATTCGATCCAAATTTGGGTTGGGGCATTGCCGCAAGAGAAGGCTATACACACTTAATTTCAAAGGGTGAACAACTTTCAAAGGATGGAATTCCGTTCTATGATTTGAGTATGATTTTCAAAGATTCAACGGAAGACCTTTATACTGATATTTGTTGCCATTTTAATACAAATGGTAATGTTATTATGGGAAAGAATATTGCTGAGATACTTCTGCGTGAACTTCAGAAGCAAAAATTTTAATTGAACTGAGTTATGTACGCACCCCTAACAAACCATTCCCTCGTTCCCAACGTCATTTGAGTAAATCTTGTGATGGATTCCAAACACATTGCACTCGCCCTTTGCTGGATGGGATTTGCAATACCATGAGCGAGCGTAGGATGGGTAAATTGTAGGGTGGGCGATAGCAAAACCCACCCTACGCTTGCTCCAATCTCACCAGCTTTTGAAATAACCTTATCCCAAAATTTAAAAGCATGTTTATAAAAAAATT
>QNES01000252.1 GCA_003645255.1 Gammaproteobacteria bacterium | reverse complement strand
TCGCTATCAGTTTTCCTTTTTCATAAGGCTTCATACAATTTTTTTGTTAGAGTCCCGTCCCACCCAGCGGGACGGAAGCTCGCAGGCGACTTATAATTCAATATAAACCTTTTCTGAATCGTTCAGTTCAAAGACTTCACAATCATTAGCATAGGTACGTTCAGGAAGAACGATTAGGACGTTTGCTGGATCATCGTTTACAGTAAAAGGCGCATGGTGCCATACTCCTGGACGAAGTACTACCATTGTTCCTTTGGGGATTCTGAAAACAACGATTTTATCAATAGGTACGCAACCGTTAGCAGGTGTTGCTGGCGCAACATGAATTAGAACATCATTATCAATGGGTAATATGCCTTCGGCTGTTGCTGTATGATATTCTATAACATCAACAACCATCTCCCGTTTTTCCACCCTACAGGTCGAGAAGGATGCCAAACCGGCACCTCCCAGAGTCTGTTGAGCCATGTCTCTGAAAAATTCGACCGGAGCTGTTCCAAGCTTTTCGGTGTTTGGATTAACCAGACCGGCATAAGTTCCATAAGGCAAAAATTCTGCTACACTTAATTCTTTGACTTTTACAGTTGACATGTTTTTCTCCGATTTTTCATTTTTTTTAATTATTTTTTTACTATTCTATTCGGTTGACGATAGCGGGCGACGATGGGGGTGGACGATTGTTCCCCATCGTAAACCGATCCCGCAGAGCGTGATCGCCATTATCGTTCATCCTTTACTCTGTTTTTCATATCATTTTTCTGCGAGAATCTCAGAATTTCTTACTTTGATATTAAAATCATCTTAAAAAAATGATTCTGTCGAAAATGATTCTGTCGAAAAAAGTATTTTAAGATAATTATTTTGTCAGCATTAGGGAATCGTTACATCAAAGCCCAAATAATACTCAAGAGCTTCTTTTACCGGCCCTGCCACATCACCTGCTGTAATACTAACATGGTGACGATGACCGCTGCGACCGATATCAAGCAAAACATCCTGCAAGTTGTCGATTTCCGCAACACCAGCACAGCCGAAATAATCCTCTGCGATTGGATCATCAGTTATTTTGGCTTCTCCAAGGAAGAATTTTAAGCGTCCATCTTGTGTCATCATGCTTCCAAAGGTGATTGGACCAGGTTTAATGCGACCAACGTTACAGCCGAAAGATTTACCTGGGCCAATTGCTGATGCAATTAGAGCATGGTCAGTAACTTTACCTTTACACGCCATTAAATCCATTGGCACTGGACCACAATGAAACAGGATGCATTTATTTTCGTCATCACCGTAATTGTTATTCCAGTCCAGACATGCGGCAGGAGTATTGCTGGCAAGTTTTAATGCGTGCATAGTTACTGCGTTACCAATATCCACTTCACACGCAGCGACAATGCCACGATTGTTCATTTCACCAAGAATAACGCAAGGCGATATATTCAACTGCGACTGCAGTTCAATCCAGCAGCGCAAAGCAATAGCATCAAGGTCATTTTCTTCGACAATTTCGTCAAGAACCAATGCAAGTCTTGCTATTTTTTTCTGGGCATCAGTTGGTGTTGGCGAGAAATCAGTCAAAGAATTTATAGTTTCAACTTTAGCTTTGACATCTTTCTCTTCCATTTCGTCCATACGATTGAAGACATAGGAAAGGTCAAAAGTCTCAACTGTTATGCCGTTTTTCTGCAAAGCGGCCTCATCAATTCTTACAGTTTTAAATGGAGTTACCCTTGCGCCGATTGCACCGATCCTCATCCGACGAGTACCTTTTACAACTCTGCAAAGTCTGTCAAAATAGTCAACATTTTCACCGAACTTTTCTGAAGAAGGATTTACCGTATGAGGTTTAAGTACCGTGAATTTTATGTCGCACTGGCAGAAAACATCCATGATTGAAAATTTTCCACAAAAAGCATCGCGACGATTTGCCGGTCCCATTTTATCAAGCTCATCAGGATAAGCCATTATCAATACCGGCACATCCACATCCTGAAATGCCGCCATGGCACCATTTTCATCACCAAAATTTGGCAGGACAACGATTACACCATCATATTTACCTTTGTTTTGATACAGAAAATCCGCAAAAACTTTACCATGAGCCGGTGTTTCCACCGCGCCAAACGGAGTAGCAGATTCATCCATCATCAATACGCTATGACCAAGCTTTTCCAAAACTCCAGATACTTCTTTGCGTGCATCCCGGACAAGTGCATCCGGGAAAATATCACGCGTTCCGAAATAAAGCGCAAAACTGCTTTTTTGTTTCAACATAATTAAGACTCCCGTCTATTCAATTATTGCAAGTGGCGCACCTACAGGGACGACTTCGCCTTCCTGCACCAATATTTCCATGACAGTACCAGAAACACTACTTTCTACTTCCATAGTTGCTTTATCCATCTCTATCTCAAGCAGGATCTCACCTTTTTCAATGGTTTCGCCTATATCTTTTTCCCAGCTTACAACAGTTCCCTCTTCCATCAAATGTCCCAGTTTCGGCATCGTAAATTCAGTCGCCATAATATCACTCCTTTTTTTAGTTATCAGTTTTTAGTTTTCAGCTATCAGTTCGCAGTTCTCAGTTTTCAGCTATCAGTGCGCAGTTCTCAGTTTTTAATTCTTACTCTTAACTGTCCCCTGCCCCCTGACAACTGCCCCCTGACAACTGTCCACTGATTACTGACCACTGATTACTTCTTATTGATTACTTCTTTAACACCTTCAATAACCCAGTCATCATTCGGCACTACCGCTCTTTCGAGTTCAGTACCATAAGGGACACCAGTGCGCATACCGCAGACTCTCTTAACCGGTGCCTTGAGATCGCTGAAACAATTTTCCATCACAACCGATGATGCTTCGCCACTCCAGCCACCCTCGGCAGGTGCTTCGGTTACAACAACACAACGACCAGTCTTTTTCACTGAATTGATAATTGTTTCTTTATCCAAAGGCCAGAGCGTCCTTGGGTCAATCACTTCACAGGAAATACCATCAGCCTGAAGTCTTTCAGCCGCTTTGAGGGCATGTAGAACCATCCAGCTTGTGGCGATTATAGTAACATCACTGCCTTCCCGCTTAACATCGGCAACACCTAGAGGCACAAAATATTCTTCTTCCGGTACCTCACCTTTGGTGAAATATAAAGCCTTGTGTTCAATGATAAGTACAGGGTTGTCATTTCTAACAGCCGACTTCAAAAGCCCTTTCATATCATAGGGAGTTGAAGGCATCACTGTGATCATGCCTGGAACATTAACAAACCAGTTTTCAAAACTCTGCGAATGCTGCGATGCATTACGCATCCCTACCCCGCCCTGTGTTCTGAAAACGATCGGCACTTTAACCTCGCCGCAAGACAGCTGACGATACTTTACAGCATGGTTTATCATCTGATCCATTGATATCGTAATGAAGTCAATGTACATAATCTCAGCGATAGGACGCATGCCCATAACTGCACTGCCGACAGCACTACCAGCCAAAGCTGCTTCTGAAATAGGGCAGTCCTTTACCTGTTCAGGGCCGAATTCTTTGAGCAGTCCCTTCGATGCGGAAAAAAGATTTCCCCAACGACCAACATCTTCACCTATAAGGTAAACATTCTTGTCTCTTTTCATCTCTTCACGAGTGGCCTCACGAAGGGCATCACAATATGTAATAGTTCTCATAATATTTTATCTCCTTTTGAATGTTTTCAGTTAATTGCTTTTTAATGGTATCATTACGTGATCAGTAGCCTGTTCCAAAGTCGGGAAAGGCTGCTCTAATGCCCACTTCTGGTCTTCTTCAAGCTTGGAAATGATGTTCTTTTCCAACTCATCCAGTTGCGCTTCTTCCACTCCGTCTTCTATAAGCCTTGCCTTGGCACGCTTAAGCGGGCACTTTTCTCTCCATTCATCAACTTCTTCTTTGCTTCTGTATGTATGCTCAGGATCGCCGCCGTAATGACCTCTGAAACGATAGGTAACAGTCTCAATAAAGAATGGCCCAGTCCCTGTGCGGGCTTCTGCCACTGCTTTTTCTACTGCCGTAACAACTTCTTCTATATCATTACCATCAACCGTTATCCCCTTCAGACCATAAGATTCAGCTCTTTTTGATATCGGCTTGCAGGAGACAAATTCATCCACCGGCATCGCTTCACCATATTGATTGTTCTCACAGATATACACAACCGGCAAGTTCCATATTGATGCCAGATTCAAGGCCTCATGGAATGAACCCGTATTAGAGGCTCCATCACCAAAATAACAAACACATACCTTGCCTTTAGCCTCTTTTTTCATTGCC
>QNES01000251.1 GCA_003645255.1 Gammaproteobacteria bacterium | reverse complement strand
TGTTTAATTGCCTGGGCTAAATTATCTTTAATATCCTTCGCTTCCCAAATACCGTGTCGCAGTTCAAACTGATCCAATAAAGTGCCATCGGTTCTAATGGGATGTTTGCCCTCACGATTCAGCGGATACTGTTCGACAAACTGTAAATGGCATTGCCTGGCACAATGCCTTAAAACATTCGCAAAAGCCGGCGCGACTGAACCTTCGGTGCTGATTTTTAAATCAGACAGATTGGCGATTTCTTGGTAGAAGGTTTTTATTATTTTGTTGGTGGGTTTTAGATTTAAGTGTGACATAATTTAGTTAAATAAAGTTAAAGTCATTTCCTTTACGAAAGAAAGGGAACGAGAATACGAGAAAATATCAGTTAAATGCATCCCTTTGTTCGATTTTAAGTTTTTCTTTGATATAAAAAACCGGATCTCGTATAATTTCATCATACTCAAATTTGTGGATCCGCTTTGATTCAAAATCAATGCGAACATCTTGTAAAAAACGATCAAAATCTTGGTTTTGTTCACAAAGCTTGTTGATTGTTTCCCAGTCAAGCGTCGGTTTAGAATGCGCAGGAAACAGAATAGAAGATGAATTGTAATCGGTAAGTTGAAGGTGTATTATACCAATTCCAAACGAAGCAGATAGGCGTTTAAGTTCTTCCAGAAGATCATCGTCATCTTGTATTTTCGCAGCGACTAAATAACCTTCATGTGCCCACGAAGAATTTGAAACTGCTTGAAAAAATGCTTCTCTGTAATTGCCCTTGCTCAATTCTTTTTTTAACTCAAAAGAAAATATTTTAATGACATTATTGTCAACTAGTCGATTGAATTCAATGACGTTGTTATTCCAATCATCCAGAGGGAGATAAAACCCAACCATGTCAGGATGAAGCCATTCGTTGAAACCTTGTTTTTTTGACTTTTCGTGAAAAATAGTCTTTGTAAATATTGTTTTTCCTCGACTAAAAGATGGATTTGCATATACAAAGTAAGTTAATAATGAATGAAGATCGCGTTCTTGGTATAAAGTTTTTCGAGGTTTTTCCTGGATTTCTTTTTCTTCAATCTTTTCAATGATATCTTCTGATAATTCAGTCAAACGCTTTTTGAGGAAGAAACGAGCCGGTCGTTTACCCACTTTGACGAACTTTGAAAACTCATTGTCACGTATATCTACATATAATCTTGCACCTAATGTTTGCCACGGCGTTTTACCTTTGGACTTTATTTGCTCTGTCAGTCCAGCATCAGTTGCACGTTCCCAAATTTGCTGATATGTCAGTGGGGATGTGGCTTTCTTTAACACGTCAAAAGCTAAGTTATGAAATGAATATGACATTATTACCGTTTTTGTGACTCTGATAATGTGTGTTGTTTGGTAAGGGCGTGTTCCAATTTTTTCTCGTTTCCAAACAGAGTACGTATGTTGTTTTTGTAGGTGCTACCCTTTAGTGTTCGCCCGGGTGAAAATTATCTAAACATCTATAGCCATTCTACGCTGGCTATTTCCATGAGAATAGCAACAATTTTTTGAACCTCGTTTCGTCACCTATTGTCACGGCACCATAGATACAGGCTACTGTATTACCTTCTCTTTCATTTTTAAAAGGTATTCAAATTATTGTTCGTCGTTTTGCTGCAAGCAGACGATTTATTGGATTGGAAAAGTCACTTTCACATGATTGGCTAGCGTCACTTCGCCTCTAATTTTTCGTCGTTGGCTCGCAGGTGGAACAATAATTATTGTTCCCTCAGATTCTAGCTGTTTGAGTATTTCTTTATAATTCTTTTCAATATAATGTTTACCAACATGATGTTGTTCGTAAACTTCTTTTACTGTCATTGTACGACCAGCAAACTGATCCAGTAGCATTTTAGCTAAATCATCAAGAGGCTGTGCCATGTCAAAAAGTGAAATCTGATTTGGGGTAGAAGATTTATACTCAAAATTAGGCACACCTTGTTTCAGATTTGAACTTTCTTTGAATTTGGAAAATAGGAGACAGACCACCTTTTATACAAAAGGTATACTTTTCAGAGTGCTAAAGAGAATTTTCCTTTTGAAATCCAAGGTTGCTTCGATAATAAATGTGGTTTGTCCCCTATTTTCTCGGTTTTAGATTAAGGATTGACATATTTAAATTATCCTATTTACTGCGTGCCGGTTTAAAAGAATATAACGTTTCTAAAAGTACCTGAAAACTATGCGAGCGGTTAGCTTGTTCTAAGTTTTGCCTTTCTAAAGAGACAAAAGGGGCTATTGTTTTTGCAAATTTAAGTTTGCTCGCATATCTTTCTTTCCAATCAGGTACGATTTCTTCAATGACACGGGATGGTTTTTCGATGTTATCAACATCACGATATTTTTTCTTACCTTGAAAAAAACGAGCCTTAAATCTAGGCGAACATTTTGCAATCGCTTCCATATCGCCTAGAAACCAAGCTTCTAATTCATAGCAGGCTATTCTTATTTTGTACTCACAAGAACACCAAGCCATTTTTTTCTTTATCTTATTTTTCAATGCGACACAATCTTGTTTATCTCGATCAATGATAACAATAATTTCTTGAGCGCGTTTAGATAGGCTTGGGATAATTTTATTCAAGTTATTGATTAAATCTTCTTTGCCACGATGATGTTTAATTTCAAAAAAAGATTCATCAATACCTAAACGAGGCAGAATGCCTTCTAAAAATTTTCTCATTGAATAATCTTCAACCAAAAAAAATATCATGGATTAATCCCTTTGAAATAATCATGTTGCCATAACCAACCTAATTCACAACCATTTTCATAGAGTTCAGTTATCTGCTTATCATATTTTTTAGCAGGAAATATGCGACTGCTACCTTGTTCTTTTTTCACTAAAAATAGTTCCTCTATATTCAGCGCATCCACAAAATCAGGAGAATGAGTAGAAACAAAGACTTGCCCACCACGTACTGCATATTCTCTGAGTTCTTCGGCGAGTTCTCTTAATAAAGTCGGATAAAGGTAATTTTCAGGTTCTTCAATACAGAGCAATGGGCGCGGAGTCGGATCATGCAATAACACTAAATAGGCAAACATTTTAATCGTGCCATCAGAAGTGTATTTTGAAATAAACGGATTGGTAAAATTATTATCCCCAAATTTGAGTAGAATTTGCCCGGCTTCTGTGATGACAATATTTACTTTGTCAATGCCGGGAACTCGTTGTTTCATTTTGGTTAGAATGGTTTGAAAAATATCTGGATGATATTCATGAAGAAAACTGGCAACTTGTGCTAGATTATTACCCGATAAGGAAAGTTGCTGATCTGCCCCTACCTCATTGATTTGACGCATCTCTTCATTTTGCAGATTAGAAACTAACCATTGTTCTAATAAGGTGCGAAAACTTTTAATCGTTTTGTAACGCTCAAATTGCCCTAAGCCTTTTAAGGCTAAAATATCTTCTGCACCCAGGGGTTGAAATTCACGTTCTTCTTTAGCGTTCCCAGCACTCCGATCATAATCTTGTTCATTTTTTATGGCAGAACCTTTTCCTTTTGAATAATCTAAAAAATGCCAAGGTTTTCCACTTCGCCCTCGACGATATTTTAAAACTTCCTTTTCGATAAAGACTTTACCGCGATTAAAACCAATTTTTAAATGGTAAGTGACTAAAGGGCTTTTTTCACGTTGCTCAAAATTACGAAACTTAATTTCAAACTCAATAAAATCTTTCTCAGGGTGACAATTACGAGTGATAACTTCTTTAAACCCCCCTTCACGATTAACCGCAACTGTGACATTTTCTTTCAAACAGGTGGAAAGAAAACTAAACACTTTAAAAAGAGTTGTTTTACCTGAACCGTTTGCACCTAAAAAAACATTTAATCGCTGCAAATCAGTCACATGTAACTCCTTATATAATCTAAAGTTCTTCACTTTAATTTGCTCAATTTGTGTTTTCATGATGATTATTCTGTTTATAAAATGTGTGGAATGGGATTGATTTATTGTTTTATACTCCAATCAAATCTGTGAAAATGTTGAGCAGTATAGAAATCCGATTTTTGAAAAAATCGGATTTTTGAATTCATGAATTTTTTTCTCGTTCTCAAACTTTGTTTGGAAATACATTCCACAACGCTCTGCGTTGTTTATCTATTATAGTGTCAAATCCGATAATTTCAACACAATCCCCACAGTTTCCAAACTCACGAAAACCACTTTCGCAATTAACCGCACAATATATTCTTCATCATCTAACCGATTCGGATCATTAACAATGCCACTCCTTTTATCCACTTTAATCCGATATTGATCAAT
>QNES01000250.1 GCA_003645255.1 Gammaproteobacteria bacterium | reverse complement strand
TGCAAAGCCAAAATATCTGGTTTCGTGTTTTTTAACCAATCTAATACTTGTGGTAAGCGAACACGTAGAGAATTCACATTCCACGTTGCAATTTTAAACATATTTTTAATATCCTTAATTAATGAAGAGGAGCACAAATGTAGCGCGATTCATATCTGTCTACAATGGTTGCCCTACCGAGAATAAAGCAATGGTACCACAAACACAGTCAATACTGCCGAACTTATTGCTCCAAATATTAAACTAATTGCTAAACCCCCAAAAACGGGATCAGGTACCATAATTATCGTACCAAAAGCGATGGCTAAAGTGGTTAGCATGATAGGGATAAGTCTTAATGCACCTGCTTCACAAGCGGCGGTTTCCAAATTCATACCTTGCTGTTGTCGTTCCCGAATAAAATCAACGATTAATAAAGAATTGCGTACCACAACACCCGCTAACGCAATGACTCCAATCATGGAAGCGGCGGTGAAATTTTGTCCCAAAGCCCAATGAGCAGGAAATACGCCGATCATGCCTAATGGAATCGAAACCATCACTATAATTGGTAATCTAAATGATTGATAATAGGCAACTAACAAGAAGTAAATAACCAACAGTGAAAGTCCTAAAGCCATGCCCATATCTCGGAAAGCGTCCAAAGTTAAGCGTAATTCACCAGCCCAATGTAAACGATAGCCCAGCAAAGTATCTGGTTTAGTCGGCACAAAACCTAAATTAGTGGTAGCAAGTGTGCCATGTTCTCCTAAAGATAATCCATCCAATTTTTTATCCAAATCCAACACCGCATAAACCGGCGCACTGCCTGCTAATTCGCCACCGACATAAGTGACTCGTTCACTGTCTTGATGCCAAATAGGTGGGATTTGTTTAGCTAATATTACCTTCACTATTGTAGATAGCGGCACAGCCACACCTTGTGGATTGCGGATAAAAGTTTGCTCCAGTAATGCCGGCACTATGCGTTGTTCATGCGCTATGAGCAAGCGAATTGGGATTGGATTACGGGTATCAGTTTGATGTAAATAATTAACCACTTCACCTTGTAAAAAGAGTTTTAATGCCATAGCCACTTGTTGCACATTTAAGCCCGCTAAACGAGTTCTGCGTTGATCGATTTCAAATCGGTATTCGGGAACTGGGGTAGGAATAGTTGCCCAAACTTCCGCCATATCCCAAGTTTGCAAAAACTTCTCTCTAACTTGTAAAGCCAAGGCTTCTCGAACAGCATTATCTGGACCATAAATTTCCGCAAGCACTGTGGCTGCTACTGGTGGACCAGGTGGATCTTCAACTAATTGGATTGTGGTGTCAAGATTTTGCTGGATAATTGCTGCAAGTTGGTGGCGAAGCTGTTTTACAATGTCGATAGAGCTTATATCACGACTGGATTTATGGGTTAAGTTTACCCGAATTTCAGCATATTGAGTACCCACTTTGGCAGAACTGCCGCGCAATTGTCCATTGAAATCAACCACTGATGGAAAGCCAACAAAAGTTTGAGTATTAAGCACATGATTGTTTTCCAAGACAATTTTTTCCACTTGGCGAACCAATCTGTCTGTTTTTTCTAAAGGTGTGGTATCCGGTAAGTGAAAGGTGACGAGAAAGGTGTTCTTATTGTCTTTCGGCAAAAATGCTAAAGGCACACCATAAGGTGAAACAGCACCTGCCATTCCTTGATGGCGCACAAATTGCCAAGCCGGTTGCAGGAAGGATAAAATTAAAGCCATTAATATGCTCGTAAAAAATAAGGCTCGTAACCAATAAAATTTATATAAATATTTGAAAATAAAGCGATAAAGTTTTTGTAGCCAAATTTCTCGGTGCGTTTCGTGAGTCACCGGTAAAAAGCGGCGTGCTGCCCAAGGTGTGACTATATAGGCAATTAACAATGAGGCAATCATGGCAACCGGTACATTAAAAGTCATCGGATAGAAATAATTCCCCAACATACCTGTTACCATTATTAAGGATAAAAACACAGCAACAATTGTGAAAGTCGCTAAAGTAGTAGGATTACCAATTTCAGCGGTAGCCGCAACAATCGTTTTAGCATATTGGCTAGAGTCAGAATCAGCCGGTAATAGTTGATTATGGCGATGAATATTTTCAATCACAACAATCGCATCATCTACCAACATACCTAATGCTAAAATTAAGGCATAAAGTGTGATTCTATTCAAAGAAGGACCAGCCACTAAATCTGCTCCTATTACCAAGGAAAATACCAATGGAATCGTTAACATCACAATTGCTGCCGCTCGCCAGCCTAAAAATAGCCATAGCACTAAACTGACTACGCCAATAGCAATAAACAGATGTTCAACTAACGTATTCACAGAATCATTCGCTTTTTGTCCATCGTCACGAGTCGTGACAACATGCACAGATTTGGGTAACCAATCTCTTTGCATCGTAGCAATCCTTTGTAATAGTTGCTTTGCCAAAGGAACAGAATTTACGCCAGCCCGTTTAGCAATCGCAATGTGAACAGCTGCCATTTCTAAACCAGAGGTTGCTGGATAACGGTTATCTGCACGCCCAAAATTAAATCGGGAAAAGGTACTTTGTTCCTTATCAGGTTCATCAACAATTGTCGCGACATCTTGTAAATGCAAGACATGTTGATTATCAGTCGCCACCACTAATTGCTTTAATTGAGCAATATCTTGGAGTAAATGACTAACCCGTCGTTGGTGATTTTCATCTTCAAACACCTGCTCTCCTACCAATAAATTCAAATCGGCTGATTGGATGTGAGCATATAATTGATTCAAATCAAGTCCTAAGCTTTGCAAGCGAGTCGGGTTAATTTCAATCCGAATTTCATCAGCTAACGCACCCACTACCGCACTTTGCCCAACACCGTTCAGACTGCGTAAATGTTCTACCATGCGTTCTGCCATACGCCCTAAAGCATAGCGGTCATACTCGGCAGAAGCAAGCGTGATAATTAAAAAAGGTACATCATCTACATCTATTACTTGTACATGAGGTTCCCCAGCTCGTGGAGGCAGTTCAGATTTATAGCGTAATACTTGATCGTACAGGCGAACAAAAGCCTCCGCTTTATCTTCACCCACTTCAAATTCAACTCGAATGTTAGCAACCCCTTCACTGGCTAATCCATAAGTATGTTTAACCCCTTGCATAGCATTTAAACGATTTTCTAAGGGTGAAAGTAGTAGGTATTCTACTTCAAGCGATGACATGCCGGGCATTTGTACCGTGACTTCAGCAGCAGGTACTATAATTTGGGGATTTTCCTCCCTGGGTGTCAACAATAATCCCATGAAACCAAATAATAAAATAGCTGGAATCAATGCCACAACTAATTTGGACTCAATAAATCGACTGGCTAGAAAATGGGCGATATTAATAGAAGATTTTGCATTAGTCATTGTAGTATCCTATATAACGAACGTTCTATAGAATTATAACATAGCAAGCGTAGGGTGGGTAGAAAAACCCACCATTCTTTTTACTTGACATTACAATCATTCGATGGGTTTCGCTGTAGCTTTACCCACCCTACTTTCACTGACCTTTATTCTATTCTGACCCCTTTAATGGCATTGACCCTACGTTCGCTGACCTATCTGGTTAGCAATTTCACGAATAAAATCCGAATCTTGTAGCAGTACCTTCTTAACCGTATCCATATCAGCATCATACAACACCGATTTTTTTTGTATTGCTTGGCGGAGCGTTTGATTAATCTGAGTTTGGTAGAACTGGGTATCGGGTTGTTGGGCTGCCGCCTTGAAATAATTGACCAAATCGTCATCCAAAACAATGGTAATTTTTAATTGAGCTTGTTCTGGAGATTGTTCTTTTAGGCTTGGCAACATGCCACGCCGCTTAACTTTAAGCGTTTTTAAATCATATTCCTCGCGCATAGTCTTGTGCCTCTCTGCGTGTTGCACGTCTTGCTGAAATAATGCGAATAATGTCGTCCCTAAGTGTATAAACCACAAGCAAAAGTCGTCCTTGGTTAGAGTGAGCTAATAAAATTTCTCGATCTTCATCTTCACTATGTTCAACATCATAAAATGCGACTTGTCCTGGCTCATAAAAGCTTGTTAAAGCTTCATGGAAACTAACTCCATGTTTACGCTTATTTAGCCTGGCTTTATCTTCATTCCATTCAAACTGCATTGAGTTAATACCTGGTTAATTTTGGTTATAGCGTTTCCCGATTAGGTTGAGTACAAAAATAATATACCAGTTAAGGGCAACCATCAAGAATTAACCCTATAATCATTATAGTTATATTTCACTTATTATCGAAGGCGACATTTTGGTAT
>QNES01000249.1 GCA_003645255.1 Gammaproteobacteria bacterium | reverse complement strand
CCTGAGCTTTTGACATTTTCAGGCTTTGCCCCAAAGAATATTAACTGGGCGCACATCGCCCGCATTACCGATCCCGACGCTTTGAAGCAAATTGCTAATAATTAGAGGAGCTTGAATATATGAACAAAAATTCAATTAGTAAGTCAGATACATCAAGAATATTTCCGACGACGTTGCCGGAAGGATTCAGTATTCAGCTTAATGTGCTTGAAAGTCCGTCAAATATTCTGGTGCGCCACCGTCCAGATGAGGATCCATTATATCCGGTTATGGGAGAATGGGGGCTTTTAATCCCTGAGATGATAGCTACTTCAAAAGGTGCTGCCTTAGGAAAAGGATGCTGGCAGGCTGATTGGAAACCTGTGCCGGGAGAAGCCAATGCCATCCGGTATAAATATCGTCAGGATCAGCCGGTGGAGACAAGCTGGGGCGGAGGGAAAGCACCAATTGATAAAAATGCGCACTTTGAGTACACTACTACGGTAACTGTCGGTGAAAATACTATTGATGTTGAAATGGCTATCACGAATCTGTCTGACGAGCCTATGTCTGCTTTTACTCATCTGTGCAACAGATTTGTAGGTCGTGGGTATCTCTGGGGATGGCAGGATCGTACCTATATCCAGATAGATAATAAGTGGATTATTGTTCCGTCAGAAATCACTCCTGCGACCGGCAAATGGTTTTTGGAAAACAATCTTCCAGACAGTTGGATTATGGAATTTATGCGGGAAGGAAGTACTACGGATCCAACTGCCAGGGTTACGAGTCCGCTGATGTGTATGGCTTCGGAGAACCGTAAATATACAATGGTCTGCGGGTCTCCTCAAGGTTCGATGGTATTCGTTAATCCGGATAATCCCTGTTTGCATAGCGAACCGTACACCCCTGTAATAAAACCGCAGGAAACAGCAATTCAGAATTGGAGTATGAGAATATATGAACTCCCCCACGAGAAAGCAATCGCCCGCTTTGAAAATGAAGTATGTGAATAATAAACAATTAACTTAAAGAGAACACAATAATGGATAATTTTGAAAAATACATACGAAACTCAGTGCCGACCAAACAGGATATAGATAATTTCTTAAACAAAAATGTCATTACACCGTGGCAATTTGATTCGGAAGTTGGATATGTACTTGATAACGCCCTTCAGAATGACGGAGTTGATAACAGCATAAGCTTACAATCGGTTCAAGACAATGGCACAAGGACATCAGTTGTTTATGCTGATAAGCCTGGACGTATTAATACATACGGTAACAGTTTTACCCAATGTGCTCAAGTTTCAGATAATGAAACCTGGCAGGAATATCTTGCCGCTCATTTTGGAGAACCTGTGCGCAATTTCGGTGTGGGCGGGCATGGAGTTTATCAAGCTTACCGCCGTATGCTGCAAAATGAGAGTACGAAAGACAATGCGAAATATATGATTTTATACATCTGGGGAGATGACCATCATCGCAGTTTGTTGCGAAGCCGTTTTTTTGCGACAAGTGGTTGGAATATGAGGAATAAACGCAACAATAATATGCATGGCTGCTTTTGGTCACATCTGGAAATGGACTTTAATCAAGGGTGTTTGGTGGAAGAGGAACAGATGTTGAAAACTCCTGAATCACTATATCAAATGACAGATCCCGATCTGATGGTTGAAGCCCTTAGAGATGATATTGCTCTGCAAATGACGGTATGCCCGAACAAAGAATATAACATTACTCCGGATATGGAAAAAATTAACCAATTGGCTGAAATATTAGAAATTGAAGGAGTTGCCGGAAAATTAAACGCCGATGAGCAAAGAAAAAGAGTTCAGCACATTTTTGATAAATACGCTCTGTCAGCAACCAAATATACCATTAAAAAAGCTCAGGACTATGCAGCCCAGAACAACAAAGAACTGATGGTTGTTCTATCATGTCCCAGAGTTTTAAGAGAACTGATGAATAGCGGAACCCGGTATGATCAGGATATTGTCGATTATTTAGCCCAAAAGAAAATCAGGTCTTTTGACATGAACCAGGTACATATTGACGATTTCGCGTGTTTCAACATCTCTTTTGAGGATTATGCAAAACGATATTGGGTGGGGCATTACAATCCAACGGGAAATCATTTTTTCGCGTATTCAATTAAGAATACCATGGTCGAATGGTTGAATCCAAAACCAATCACATACCGCGATATTGACCAAAGCAGAATTGATTTCAAGGATTACCTCGGCGAGTATCATGTGTAAAGTGGTTTCAAGGAAGAGATATGAAGTATGTGAATAAAAAAAACAGAGAACTTTCTTAAAAAAATGATTCTGTCGACAATGATTCTGTCGACTGAGTTGATTAAAACCCCGGCAAAGCCGGTTAAGCTTAAGGAACAAGAATATGAAAACAAACAAGATATTAGAACATTTTTTTGAACGCGGTGGCGACTGGATGGATCGCACAGGTAAATGGGACGGAATTCTCATGGGTGATCCCGAAAAGGATGTGGATCGTTGTCTGGTAACCTGGATACCGAGCCTAAAAGCACTCAGGTATATGGTGGACAATCAGATTAAATTGATGATCTGTCACGAACCGCTCTTTTGGACTAATGCTACAACTATTGAAGTTACCCCTGAAACCGAGCTTAAGTCGGACTTTATCAAGGATAATGACTTGACAGTTATGCGGCTTCATAACGCCTGGGACGGCTGGCCGGAAATAGGAACACTTTGGGCATGGGCGAAGTTCCTGGGGCTGCCATCCACTCCGACTGCTGTCAGTGCGGACGGAAAACAACATCGTTATGATATTGATCCGGTAACAGTAGAAGAGTTGGCTAAATCAATAGCAAAACGCTGTGCGCCAATTGGTGAGCCTATGGTGCAATTGACCGGCGAGGCATCACCGGTTGTTTCGAAGATTGGGCTAAGCACAGGAATCGTGCAGGATCTCGATGAATTCCTTCGCATGGGTTGTGATTGTTCTGTGGTTTGCAGTGACAGCATGGGAACCTGGAACCACACTCAAAAGGCCGAAGACAGGAACCAGCCGGTAATATGCGTGAATCTCGGCACTACTCAAGAACCTGGAATGGTATCCTTAAGCAAATATATAAATGATAATATTGCAGGACTTGCCGCGGAGCATCTTCCGCATGGCAATATGTTTGAATTAATAGGATGAACGAAATCAAAAAAATGGAACAATATAAAAAGGAGACAACATGAAAGTCAGCAAAATAGTAAAACATTTTTTTGAACGAGGCAGTGATTGGATGTTAAGTCAAACTGACGGAATTATCGCAGGTGATCCCGAAAAGGATGTGGATCGCTGCTTGGTAACATGGATGCCGAGTTTCAAAGCACTCAGGTACATGGTGGAGCATAATTTTGAACTGTTAATATGTCATGAGGCACTTTTCTGGACAGGTGAGCACATTATTGATGAAACTGATCCTGATATCGCTGTTAAGGCAGCCTATATCAGGGATAATAACCTGACAGTTGTACGGATTCATGATGGTTGGGATTCCTGGCCGGAAATAGGGATTCCCTGGGCATGGGCGAAGTTTTTGGGTATAGATTCCGCACCTGTGGCTATGGTGAAAGGTGGCGTATGTCAACAGCGTTACGATATTGAGCCTATAGCTGTGGGTGAATTGGTCAAATCAATGGCAAAACGCTGCGCGGCAGTCGGTGAGCCGATGCTTCAATTTGCAGGGGATAAATCGCAAGTGGTTTCAAAAATCGGAATAAATACAGGTGGAATTGGCGATATCGACAGGTTTATTCAGATGGGTTGTGATTGTTCTGTGACTATTGATGAGTTTGCCAGGACAACAGGAGGAGGAGGGTGTAATAAAATACTGAAAGCAAAAGATATTAACCATCCGGTGATATGTGTTGACCATGGCACCGCTGAAGAACCCGGAATGGTTACATTAACTCAATATATAAATGATAGTATCGAAGGGCTCGCTGCGGAACACCTTCCGCATGGTAGCACATTCAGATTAATAGGCTAATAGTTAAATAATATAGGAATTTCGACAGAATCATTGTCGACAGAATCATTTTTAATACAAATTATGTAGTTGCACGGTCATCTTGTATTGAATAATGAGTCAGGTTCTGTTGCAAAATAAAAAAACAGAGAACTTTTAAAAAAAAATGATTCTGTCGATAAATGATTCTGTCTTAAAAAACCCCGGCAAAGCCGGTTAATAAAAAAGGAAAATAGTTATGAAAAAGAAATGGTATGAAGAAGCGTTAAGGCGCAATGTTGTTGATATGCACATTCCGGATTGGAATGAAAAATTTATGACGGAATTCGACCCGGAAAAATATGTCGAAATGCTGAAGCTCGCAAAGGCGCAGTCTGCGGTATTATATGCCCATTCGCACGCGGGGCCGTGCTTTTATCCGACCAAAGCCGGACACATGCACAAAAACCTCAACGGT
>QNES01000248.1 GCA_003645255.1 Gammaproteobacteria bacterium | reverse complement strand
TTTCAATTTGGGAGCTTAATTCTCCCGCCGGTTACACCGTTATTAATTTGGATGTTTTTTAATCAGGCTTATTTACAAGTCTTGGCACCGCAACTTGCGTCAAATTCGGTATCTCAAAAGCAAGTGTAGCCTGGTAGTTACCCCAACTCGTAAGGTGTATAAGTGAAACGTCATACACCAAACCATATGAGGTAAAAGATTAGTTATCATATTGCATGTTTGGTGCATGACACTACCGCTTATGCACCCTACAAGCTACAAGCTACGAGCTGTTTTTAGTCAGTAGTTCCCTTTTATACTTCCGAGCCTATATGTCATGTCAATGATGTCATTTTTCACGCTAATGTTTGGGGGAATGTTGTTGTTTGTTCATTGGGTGAGTACGGGATTTGGACGTGTTATACTCAACACGGGAATAAATTGAACTTTTTAGAAACCCCGTTTTTTGAAAAAACGGGGTTTCTTGTCTCACTAAAAACGTTTTTTTTTACCCCACTAAAAAGTTTAATTTATAACCGCGTTCAGTATAGCAAGAAAATCTAAAAAAATGATAAAATGAAATATATGAAGTGTTATATTATTGCAGGTCCAAATGGTGCTGGAAAAACGACATTTGCTAAAAAGTTTTTGCCAGAAGAAGCATCATGCTTGAACTATGTCAATGCTGATCTGATAGCAGAAGGTTTGTCGCCGTTCAAACCTGAAAGTGTCGCTTTTGAAGCGGGTAAATTATTATTGAAAAAACTTGATGATATGGTGAGAAGGAAAAAATCATTTTCTTTTGAAACAACCCTCAGTGGATTGAATTATGTTCGTCGTATTAAAAGGTGGCAAAATCAAGGATATGAGGTTATCCTATTCTTTTTAAAGCTTTCTAATGAAGAAATGGCTATCAATCGGGTCAAATTAAGAGTTTCAGAAGGGGGGCATAATATACCTAAAGAAGTGATTAAACGCCGTTTTAATAAAGGGTGGTACAATTTTCAAAATCACTATAAATATTGTGTTGATGCATGGGTCATTTTTGATAATTCTGGGGAGTCCCCAATTCTATTGAAAGAATCATTATGAAAGAAAAAATATCGTATTCTAAACTTGCAGCTGATGCAATGTGCCGTGCTTCAAAGGAGGCGCAAAAAAAGGCTGCTGAACTAAACTTGAAAATCCCGGTTTGGAAAGAAGGAAAAATCATATATATGGATCCCAAAGAAATGCTCGCAAAAAAATGCAATTGATTAAAGCGTTCACAAGCTAAAATTAGCTAAATGTAAATGAAACGAAAACCTTTACTGCGGTTTGTTTTGGCAGTTTTTTGGGCAACTCGTAACTCGTAAGGTGTATAAGTGAAACGTCATACACCAAACCATATGAGGTAAAAGATTAGCCATGTAGGGTGGGCAACGTCTTTTTAGTTGCCCACCACCATTGGCAGAACATAGCATGGGTTAAAGTTGGGTGGTAACCAGCTACGCCAAGAAACTAAACTCTGTCCAAGAAGCGGTTATCCTTGGATAGAGTTTTCCTTCGTTCCCTTAAAGTGTGGCGTATTGAGAGGCTTTAGCGTCACATTTAGTTATCATAACTCACCTCTTGAAAAAATGATAAACTCTATCCAAGAACTATTATTAACCTTTGAACAGAAGCTTTATTAAAAGGATAGTTAAAATGACTTATGAAGAACCTCAAGACGGTAAGCAACTCAAACAAGGTTATTTAGTCAAGCAAGTGTAGGATGGGTAGAGTAATCGCGAAACCCATCATCCTGCAAAGTGCTTGTGGTGTTAATTAAATTTGCTGGATTTTAATTGTTTTAACATGATTACACAAATTAAAGGGATGTGCAGGATAATCCTGTTTATCATTTAATCCGTGTAATTTTGTTCAAAAATTGAGTACAACGGATTTGCGGAGTAAACGGATTTATTCGTTTATTCCATGAATTTTTTGTTTTCTTATGGAGAAAATATGACAACTTTAATCATTATTTGGTTCCGTCAAAAACAAATGGGCTTCAATACCAAAATGCGATGAGGGAAGAGTAAATGGTACGTTATGTTATATTTGATACCAATGTTTGGATTTATTGGAAGAACGCTCAGAACTTACCACGCTTAAAAATCAGATTGCTCAAAAACAGATGTGTTTAGGTCTCGTTTTATACACGCTAAAACGGGGTTATACCATTTCTTCAAAGAACCCTTGCCTTTAACACCATGATGCGACGTTTTTTCCTACTTTTCCTACTCATTCAAGGCGTTTTATTTACCGTTGAAATCATAGACATTGATTGCGGCGACCAGTGCTTGGCTGATTCAATTATTTGATAACCAAGTTTTAGCCAATGGTGTTATTATTCAAAGTGCTAACTTTTAAATCAATGAATATATTAAATTGGTATAATGTTTACTATACTCTTTGCTGTAATAAACTGAACTTTTCTAATGAGGTTGCCGTTGCACAAAAAAGACTTTGCCCACCCTACATAAAAGTTTAAATTGTACCCGTGTGCAGTATAAATACTCAAACACAAAAGGGAAAAACCGATGCTCAAAGCCATTCAACAAGAAGTGACGATCCAGCCTGATGGTATTGTTACACTTCGTTCCCCAGAACTCCGACCCGGCTTACGTGCCAATGTCATTGTCATTTTGACAGAAACATCGCTTCCACCACCGCAACCCAATGAAGCGATTCAAAATGAAGAGAGCGAAGTACAACCGCCTTTAACAGAATTGCTTGAAAGTGTAGCAGCTGAAAAAGAACGTATGACCTTGAACTACAGAAAAAAAGTATTTTTAGCCGTTGTGCCGATAGAAGAGGTTGACGTGATCAAACAACTTGAACATTGTCTTGATGACTATACCAATGGTCCATTGGATTCGATCCGAGTGGATGATGCTTTAGGAGATTTTCTTAATCGCAAAACGACCAAGAACACACGTTTAAAAGTGATATACCAAAATAAAGTATTTTTAGCCGTTGTGCCGATAGAAGATGTTTATCTGATTGAAGAACTTGAAGATTGCATTGATAGTGCCGATGCTAATGATGCGCTTAAGGAATCGGTTGAGACAGGCACGATTTTTTCAGAACAGCTTGATAAGGAATTAGGATGGTAATTCATGACAATTTACTGGGTAGAATACACACCGGCTGCCGTACGTCAAATTCGCAAGCTTAATAAAACTATTCAAGCGCGACTTAAATCCAAGATAGCCATACTATCTGAAAATCCACGCCCCCCTGGCTCTAAAAAACTTAAGGGCTTTGAAAATAGTTACCGTATTCGAGTAGGAGATTATCGCGTGATTTATGAAATACATGATGATGTGTTGCTAGTTCTCATTATGAGAGTGGGACCAAGACGGAATATTTATGATTAATTAAAAAGAAGCGGGATAAAGACATTATAGCGTTTTTCGTTTGGGTGAGATACAAAAAAGGGCAACCACAAGGGATTGCCCCTACAATGAAATCATAGACATTGATTGTGGCGACCAGCGCTTGGCTGATTCAATTATTTGATAACCAAGTTTTAGCCAATGGTGTTATTATTCAAAGTGCCAACTTTGGGGTAGCGATTCGCCCTGGTTGTAACGGTGTCGAAGCGGCTATTATTTTCACCGCCGCGATTTTTGCCTATCCTACTCACGCCTGGCGACATAAACTACTCGGTTTTGTCATTGGTGTCTTCACCATTCAAGCCCTTAATCTCATCCGTATCATCAGCCTATTTTATCTGGGGCAATGGAATCAAACCGCCTTTGATTGGGCGCATCATTATATCTGGGAAGTGCTGATTATGCTTGATGTGTTGATGGTTTTTCTGATATGGATTCGGACCTTGCCCCCTAAACCTGCCAATGCCTAATAAATCCGTTTATCTCTTTTTACTAGAAACCTTTATGTGGTTGCCCATTACCTTTTTTATTTGGTACTACTTGGCAACACCACTGACTGCACCTATCGCCCTTTTGGTACACGTTATTTTGACTCAGTTTTTGCCGATTTGGGTTGAAGGGGTTGAACAACACGGTCATTTATTGGAAGTGATTACCTCAATTACACCTACCCTCAATATAGCTGTTCCTGCCGGGATGGAAGCGATTTTTACTTTTGAGGTCAACCCACTGATTTATGGTTACGGCTTACCCTTTTTCATGGCTTTAACCTTCGCTGCCCCCAATACTGTCAGTCGTAAACTCCGTCAAATTGGTTTAGCTTGGTTACTGATATTATTGCCGGTGCAAGCCTTTTGTGTCCTTGCCCTGATTTTAAAAACGCTGGTTTTCCACACCGAACCCAGTATTTCTCTTCAGATAGTCAGTAGCCGTTGGTCCCGTGAAGCCATTGCCTTAGCCTTTCAATTTGGGAGCTTAATTCTCCCGCCGGTTACACCGTTATTAATTTGGATGTTTTTTAATCAGGCTTATTTACAAGTCTTGGCACCGCAACTTGCGTCAAATTCGGTATCTCAAAAGCAA
>QNES01000247.1 GCA_003645255.1 Gammaproteobacteria bacterium | reverse complement strand
CAGACAAGTATCGCTGTCGAAATTTCCGACGAAGATCAAGTGATACAACACGTTCTCGATGACTTTTTTACAGGGGAATCTGATTTAAGCAGTGAAGAATTGTATTGGATTTGTGAAGAATTTATGAAATAGGTTGGATGCTGTTTCAAGAAAAAACGGGACGCTGGCGCGTTCCGACTGCATTTCCACGCCAGCGCGTGGGAACGAGAAATAAACCTGTCATGTCTTGGATACCTGACAGGTTTTGGGAAGTTATTTACCTGAACATCTATACTTTGCTGCTAAAAGAGATATTTAAAATGATTCGAGAACTGTACATTAATAATTTCAAATCGCTACTCAATTTTCGGGTTGAGTTATCAAAATTTGTTTGTATCATTGGTATGAATGGTGCTGGAAAAAGTACCCTATTACAAGCCATTGATTTTATTACTCAAATTTTCAAGGGCGATCTTAAAACTTGGTTGCAAGCGAGAGAATGGCAATCGCAAGATTTGCTTTCTGATCGATCCTCGCCTAGCCATAAGATTTTTGAAGTCAAATTGCAATTTGAAAGCACTCGCTATACGTGCTATGGCGAATTTAATCTCAATAAACTCACTTGCACCAAAGAAAAAATCATCAACGAAACGTCAGGCGATATACTTTTTGAAGTTGTTAACCGCTCATATCGTATTGGCAATCATGCCAAGAAAAGTATAGAATTTAAGTATCAAGGTTCTGCCCTTTCAGCCCTTTTTGAAGATGCTTTAACGCCAGAATTGCTCCAAATTCGTTCTTTTTTGATTGCCGTTAAATCTTTCGAGCTACTGAATCCCCAATTGATGCGGAAACCGAGTAGGCAATCAGATAATGAGTTAGGTTTAGGGGGTAATAAATTATCGGCTTTTTTGCATAGTATTTCTAACCGCAAAAAGGATGAACTTAATCGGTTTATTAAAGAAGTCTTTAGTACGACTTTTGAATCAATTGAAACCATAACCACATTATCGGACCATAAGCGATTATTTATCGAAGAAAAATTAGCCAATAATCGTTGCATGAAAACAGAAGCTTCACATATCAGCGACGGCTTATTGCGGATTATGGCTATCTTGTCTCAAACGATGACAACCCATACGATGTTGGTATTTGATGAAATCGAAAATGGTATTAATCCTGAATGGGTAGAAGCCCTGGTTGATTTACTGGTGGAATCCCCTAAACAAATTATAGTAACCACTCATAGTCCAATGGTGTTAAATTACCTTGAAGATGAACAAGCGAAAAAATCGGTGATTTTTATCTATAAAGATAAGGAGGGCATGACTCAACAATGTCGGTTTTTTTCGATTGCCGGGGTTGAGAAAAAACTGGACATTCTCGGACCAGGTGAAGCCATGGTAGATGTTAATTTAAGCGAATTAGCAGAAGAATTGAATCATGATTAGTCTATTACTCAGCGGCGAAGGCAAGACAGATATGGGGGAATTAAACTACGCCGATCCATCACGTTTTAACAAAGGACCAATGACTTGCCTTGCCGAAATGGTTATCAAACATTGCACTGACGAAACACTTGATATGGAATTGATTCATAAAAGTCAATTCACTCAGAAAGGGCATATCAAACTCCCTGGCAAAAAAAGTGATAAAACGACCGGTTATTTTTACAAAAATGCCTACCTGTTAGGGCAAATAGCCTTAGAAAAAGGCTGTGATGTGGCTATTTTATTTCGTGATACTGATGGCACTCATAGTACGATGCCTTCTAATTGGCGTATTCTTGTTCAATCTATTCTTGATGGTTTTGAAGATAGCGGCTTTCAAAATGGAGTCGCTATGGTGCCTAAACCCACAGGAGAAGCATGGATATTATGTTGTCTTCAACACTATCAACATTGTAAACAATTAGAAAATTTGCCGGGTAATCAAGTGAGTTCAAATCACCCAAAAAAGATAATTCAACTGAAGGAGACGATACTATGAAAAGATTGACGTTCATTTTTTCAGCTTTTATGCTGATATTCATTTTATTGCCCAGATTATCAATTGGGGCAACAGATTGTACGGTGCAATCTGAAATTCCCGAGGTGGAATGTCATGCCCTCGTTGCCCTTTATGATAGCACTGATGGGGATAATTGGACCGAAAATACCGATTGGAAAGTGACGAATACGCCCTGTAGTTGGAAAGGGGTGACTTGTAGTGGTAGACACCTGACGGAAATTGATCTGAATACTAACCAAATGACGGGAACGATTCCCATTGAGTTAGGTAACCTGGTTAATTTGACTTACCTTGGGTTATATTTTAACCAATTGACGGGAACGATTCCGGCAGAATTAGGTAATCTGAGCAACTTGACTAAGCTTCATCTGCACGGAAATCAATTAACCGGGGCGATTCCAATTGAATTGGGTAATTTGCTCAATTTGACAGAACTTTGGTTGAGTGATAACCAATTAAGTGCCGGCATTCCATCAGAATTATGTCAGCTTACCCTTTTGACACAGATTAATCTGAACCATAACCAATTGACGGGAGCAATTCCTTCTTGCCTGGGTAATCTGAATAGTTTGACTCAGATTAATTTTAATACTAACCAGCTATCCGGAACGATTCCCTTTGAATTAGGTAATTTGGTTAATTTGACTCTCCTTAACCTAGATACTAACCAGTTGAGTGGCATGATTCCCACTGAATTAAGCAATCTCGTTAATTTGAATTACCTTGGAATCTATTCTAACTCATCATTATGTCGGGGTAACAATATTAACTATGCGCCTTGGGAAGCAGAAGTCAGTACTTATCCAATTTGCCCAACAATGGCTGATTTATCAATTACTCAATCTGTTTCCGATACTTCTGTCAATTCTGGTGCGAATTTTAGTTATACCCTAAGTGTCACAAATACTGGACCGGATGCGGCTAGTAGTGTTCAAGTGACTGATACTTTGCCGCAAGGACTCACTAATATCAGTGTAACGGGTAGTGATTGGACATGCCAGGAAAATAACGGTATTGTGACTTGTGACATTTTGAATAATTCGTTAGCCAACGGTGTGACAACTGATATTATTATTAATGTCACTGCGCCCGTGATAACGACAGAGATCACACTAAACAATACGGCGACTGTCAGTACTTCAACCACAGATCCAGATAACACTAATAACAGTGAAACTAAAAGTACAAACATTGTACTACCACTACCTGGAAATGAGCAACCGCAACTGTCAGCGATCAATGATCAAACGGTCACCGTAGGCAATACCTTAAATTTGACTATCAGCGCGACTGATAAAAATACGGGAGATCAATTGACTTATAGTCTAGTCACCGCGCCGAGTGGAGCCAGTATTGATCCGACAAGCGGTGTATTGACTTGGACACCAAATAGCACGGGTGATTCTACTACGATCACTGTGAAAGTCACTGATGATGCGACATCGCCACTCAGTGATGAAAAATCTTTTTACATCATGGTGCAAGTTGTTTCCCTCAAAAGCTGGGGTAGTCAAGGTGCAGGTGAGGGCGAATTTGAAATGCCGTCAGGTATTGTCATAGATAGTCAGGGCAATATTTACATGACTGATACCGATAACCATCGTATTCAAAAGTTTGATAGTAACGGGAATTTTCTCCTACAGTGGGGAAGTCAAGGTATCGAAAATGGGCAGTTTAACAGCCCTCAAGGTATAGCCATTGATTTTCAGGATGATATCTATATTGCTGATACCCTCAATCATCGTATTCAAAAGTTTGATAAGAATGGTAATTTCAAATCAGCTTTGGGAAGCGAAGGAACGGCTAATGGCGAATTTTCCGAACCACGCGGTATTACAGTTGATGCGATGGATGCCATCTATGTGGCTGATACCAATAACAACCGTATCCAGAAGTTTGATAGCAACGGTTTTCATATAAATACGTTGGGTACTTTGGGTAGTGCGGATGGAGAATTTGATCAACCAATAGGGATTGCCACTAGTAAAATGTTTCTCTATGTTATTGATTCTGCTAACAATCGTGTTCAGAAGTTTGATGATAATGGCAATTTCAAAACAACTTGGGGAACGCCGGGTGCCGGTGATGGAGAATTTAATCAGCCGATAGGTATTGCGATAGATAGCCAGGCTCAAGTTTATATCACTGATGCTAATCATCGTATACAAACTTTCGATAGCGCGGGTGTTTTCTTAGGCACCTTTGGGAGTTCTGGTAGTGCAAACGGTGAATTTAATCAGCCCATAGGAATAGCCATTAATGGTGGTATGATTTATGTTGTGGATACAGGTAATCATCGTATTCAGGCATTTTCTGATACACCCTCTGCTAATTTGGCGATAAGCCAAACCGCTTCCATAGAATTTCCAGCTGTGGGAGATAGTCTCAGTTATACCTTAACTGTCGAAAACCTTGGTCCAAATACCGCGACTGATGTACAAATAAAAGACATTTTTCCAACACAGGTAAGCTATACCAGTGCCACTGGTACTAAT
>QNES01000246.1 GCA_003645255.1 Gammaproteobacteria bacterium | reverse complement strand
TACCCGTATTTGGTCAACATGATGCTCTTAATGATGCCTTAATGACGGCTATGATGTATGTTAAATTGCAGAATCTTAAAATTTGAAATTTGAAAAAAGAAATACTACTTTTGGCAAAAATAGTATTTCTAAGAGCTAAAAAAACTTGAACCTCAATTAATCAAATATCAGGATTCACGGGGAATGCGGCATCAAGTGACCGATCACCCAGCGGCTTACCAAGAAACCAGTGGCAATGGCTGGCTTCCAAAGAAGACTTATCTAGCCTTCTAATTCTTTTCATAAGCCACCCTAAAAAATATCGCATAAAGCACCGGCACCACAATCAAAGTCAATATCGTCGCAAAAGCCAGTCCAAACATAATAGTCACTGCCATACTGATAAAAAAGGCATCGAAGATAAGGGGAATCATACCCAGTACGGTGGTAATCGCAGCCATTGTGACGGGGCGCAAACGACTGACGGAGGAATCTAAAATGGCATAAAATGGTACCTTGCCTTCTCGGATTTCTAAGTCAATTTGATCAATTAGAACAATGGCATTTTTGATAAGCATCCCGGTGAGGCTGAGAAAACCTAATAAAGCCATAAATCCAAAGGATTCGCCTGCAAGTAGTAATCCCGGCGTGACACCTATAATCGCAAGGGGAACACACAGCCAAATAATCAAAGCTTGCCGCAGAGCGTTGAATAGAAAAATAACGATAACGACCATTATTAAAAAAGTGATAGGCAGATTAACACTCAGAGCCTTTTGGGCATTAGTAGAATCTTCATATTCGCCGCCCCATTCCATTTCATAACCCAGGGGCAGTTCAATCGCTTCTATTTTAGGTCGGATTCGCTCAAACACGACACTGGCATTACCCACTTTTGGATCACATTGGGCGATAATTGTGCGTTTGCGATTGCGGCGATGAATGAGCGGATCAATCCAAACCGTTTCAAAACCAGATACAATTTGACGTAGTGGTATCGAATGTTGCGCCGCCGGACTCCATAAATGGATATTTTTGATATTATCGACTCCCACTCTTTCTGCCTCTGGGGGCCTTGATATAATGGAAAGCCGCTTGTTGCCCTCACGATATACGCCTACTTGAGTACCACTAAAAACGGTTTCCAATGATTGGCTGAGGGCGGAACGGGAAATGCCAAGCACTCTTGCTTGTGCCTCGGCAAACTGGGGGCGCAACATTTTGACGCGCTGCCGCCAATCGTCACGAATTTCTAAAGCACCGCCATCTGCATGCATAATGGCTTGCGCTTGATTGGATAATTGTCGCAAAACGACCGGATCAGGTCCACTGAAACGGACTTTAATCTGTGCGCCGCTACCGGGACCTAATTTGAATTTCTTGATTTTTGGTTCAGCATCGGGAAAAGTTTGCGCCAAATATTGTCGTACCTTTGGAATTAGATGATCAATTTCCCGGTAGTCTTTGACTGTTACCAGTAATTGTCCATAGCTTTTATAATTCTTTTCTGGTGTATAAAGCAATATGAAACGTAGTGCACCACCACCAACAAAGCTGGCAACCGATTCTATACCATCGACAGTCATCAAGAACTTTTCAATTTGTTTTAAGTCTTCACTTGTTTCACGAATATCGGTTCCTTCGACGCGCCAATAATTAATCATAAATTGGGGGCGAGTTGAACCAGGAAAAAAGCTATCCTCTAAGAAACCAAAACCATAAATGGCGAGGAACAATAAACCAAACATTGTCATAATCGTCAGCCAGCGAAAACGAATACAAACGCGCAGAAACCATTGATAGATTTGATAAAGAATGCCCCGATAAGGGTCCGCCGTCTGTTTTAAGGAGGGCTTTAAAAATAACACACAGAATAGTGGCGTGATAGTGACTGCAATCAACCAACTCATCATCAGAGAAATCAGAATCACTTGAAACAAGGCGCGAGTAAATTCTCCCGCCGCATTTTGGGATAAGCCAATGGCTGCAAAAGCCAATATCGCAACGACGGTTGCACCTAATAATGGCCACATTGTTTGCTCTACCACCTCAATCGCTGCTTTAATGCGCTCTTCGCCCTGTTGTATCTTGATAAGAATACCATCCGTGATCACTATCGCATTATCTACCAACATACCCAGCGCGATAATTAGCGCACCGAGAGAGATTCTCTGGAGGTTAATATCATAAATATCCATCACAATCAGGGTGGCACATACTGTCAAAATTAGGATAACCCCTATCAGCAAGCCACTCCGCATTCCCATGAATATCAGGAGAACAATGATAACAATCGCCAGTGCTAATAATAGGCTGTCAATAAATCCATTCATCGCCTTTTCAACGGCATCCGATTGGTAAGAAATAATGCCCAGTTCTATACCCAGCGGTGTTTGAGCTTCCAGTGTTTTCAACTTGGCTTTGATGGCTTTACCGAGTGTGACAACGTTGCCGCCGGATACGATGGAAATCCCGATAGCCAGTCCAGGTTTGCCATTAAAACGCAGGAGTTTTTGGGGAGGTGTCATGTAACCTCTGCTAATGGTTGCCACATCTTTGAGATAAAATAATTTATCCGATGAACCATCGTTAATCAACAATTCGCCGATTTCTTCAACGGAATCAATATCTCCCGTGGGATGAATAAGAATTTCTTCACTACCCACCTTGACTTCACCCGCCGGTGCAACCAGATTTTGGTGTTCTAAGGTGCCATAAATAGTTTCTAAGGAAATGCCTAACTGTGCCAACTTAGAACGAGATATTTCTACAAACACCGCTTCTTGTTGCGCTCCCCAAATATCTATTTTTGCCACTTCCTGCACGAGTAGTAATTCCCGCTTCAAAAAATCCACATAATCTTTAAGCTCTTTATAGGAAAAACCTTCTCCCGTCACCGCAAAAAAAATGCCATACACATCACCAAAATCATCATAGATAAAGGAAGGCTGTATGCCGGGCGGCAGTTGGGCTTGGACATCATTCACCTTCCGCCGGAGTTCATCCCAGATTTGGGGCAAAGTGTGTTTATCATACTTATCCTTCATCGTCACAGTAATGATGGATTGCCCTGCTTTAGAAATCGAAGTCACTCGATCAAGTTGCGCAATTTGTTGAATAGCGGTTTCGAGAATATCTGTCACCTCTTCTTCAACTTCGGTGGGTAATGCGCCAGGATAATTGGTAATTATCAGGGCATCTTTGATGGTAAATTCAGGATCCTCAAGCCTCCCCAATTTTTCATAAGAAAGAAAACCACCGCCAACGAGCAGGAAAGTTAATACCAGTGTGACTGTTTTTTTGCGAATAGCATATTCTGCAATATTCATTTAGTACCCCACTTTGCTGTCGAAAAGTTTGACTTTCATACCTTCTTGTAAAAAATGAACGCCAGCAGTTACAATCTGTTCGCCCACTTTAAGCCCTTTGAGAATTTCGATACGTTCTGAAGTCAGTTCACCCGCTTTAACTTCACGTTGTTGCACTGTCATGCTATTAGCTTCAACGATCCAAACGTATTGTTTATTGAGTTCATCAGAAAATACCGCACTAACGGGAATAAGAAATTTATTCGAGCTTTTAGCAACCGATTTTTCGGTGACAATAACGGTGGCTGTCATACCGGGCAAAATCCGAAGATCGTCAGGTGCTTTCATCGTAAAAACACCACGATAGGTTTGGTTTTTTTGATCCGCCTCAGTCTTGTATTCTTTGATTTTAAGCGGAAATTCCCGATCTTTAGCTGCCTCAAATACAGCAACAAATCGGTAAAACTCAGGTTCCTTAGCCGTAATCATGATTTGTTCAGGCACATTGATAACAATTTCAAGGTGAGAGATATATTGAAGGCTCAAGATTGGATCCTTGGCTTGGACATTCTGAAAATTTTCGACGAACTTTTTGGCAACAACACCGGCAAACGGTGCTTTGAGATAAGTATCATCAAGCGCGTTTTGCGCCTCTTCTTGTTGTGCGAGCAACCCTTTGATTTGGGATTGCATGGCTTCAATATCTTCACTCCTGGCACCGACTTTACCTTTCTGGAGCGTCTGTTTGGCAGTATTTAACTGCGATTTAGCGACGTTGTAGGCACTTTCTTGACGGTCATAATCCGCTTTGGATATAACCCTTCTTTTCCAAAGGTCCTTGTAACGTTCATACTGCTGTTTAGCTTCTTGAAAACGGGCTTTTGCGGCTGATAATTCTGCCTGTAAAACCCGAACATCCTCCGGTCTTGCCCCAGCTTTCATGGCTTTGAGTTGGGCGCGTGCCTGGGCTGTCGCGCTATTGACTTTAGCGAGATTAGTTTTATAGTCCCTCGGATCAAGACGTGCCAATAAGGCATTTTTTTTCACCTTTTGGCTTTCTTTAACCGGAAATTCCATCAGTTTTCCCGGAACTTGAAATTTCAGTTCAGCCCGTTTAGAGGCTAGAACTTTACCGGGCACACGATCAGTCATTTTAATTTCCTGATAGGTGATAGACATTGTTTTCACCAGCCGTGCCACCGTTTCAACGGGTG
>QNES01000245.1 GCA_003645255.1 Gammaproteobacteria bacterium | reverse complement strand
TAATTCGAGTTGTTGTCCAGATTTGATGGCATTAACGGCGCGTTCCAATAAATCGGTGTATAAATTATAACCAATTTCTTGCATCAAGCCGCTTTGCTCGCTGCCTAGTAATTCACCACCGCCCCGAATTTCTAAATCATGTTGTCGGACTCCAAAGCGGTGTTCTTCGTCAATAATAACCAGACCTAAGTTGTTGAATTTAAAGCTTTTATTTAATAATTTGTGGGTTCCGATAATAATATCGACATTTCCGTCAGCGACGGCTGTTGATATTTTCTTTTGTTGTTTTTGGGTGCTAAAGCGTGATAAGGATTCGACTCGTACTGGCAAATCCGTTTTTGTAGGGTGGGCAACAAAAGGACGTAAGGAGCCCTACATAACATGCCATATTGTGCCCATGCGAAGTATAGCTATACTTTTTTAATTGTTCCATGCTTGAAAGTAAAAAAATACCTAAACCTGATAAAGAATTAGGAGCATCAGGATTTGGCAGATGAATCATAGAATTATTTATAAATTCCTACGAATTTGTTGTATTTTTCCTCGTTCCAAAATTCTATTGCTTGTACACCCTAGCTCTTATACAACACCTACTAATTGTTTAAATTGCAAGTGATTGGGTGAGGTGATTTTCAGCATCCGTTCTGGTCGATTATGCACACCATCAGGATTTAAATGAAATGTAGGTTTCTTATTGACATTAATATTACGAATACTAACAAAGCGATATTCATATTTATCTGGATTTAAAAAATCGGGTTGCTGCCAGAATACCTGCCCTATTGAACGACAATAAGCAATAACACATTGTGCCCCTTTTAATTGCTGAATAATGCTTGCTTCCAAATCAGTTTTACCCCTTTTCAATTCAATAAAAATGATTAAATTTTTAGGTTTCTGCTTAATAGCCGTCTGTGTGATAATGACAAAGTCAGCACGTTTACGAACTCCTTTAATCTTATTAAAAATATCTAATGGAGGAGGGAATTTATCTGTCTTAATCACAACAGTATCCGTTGGTATTTGTTGAATTTCAACAGTATAACTCTCATTGTCGGCACATTTTGGCTCATGAAGTTTTATCATTTTTTTTCCATAATAACCCTCTTCAATTTCAACCAAAGCTTCTTTTTTTAACAATTCACGCAATATATCAAAATCAGACATTAATCACCTCCCCACACAACGGCTTCCTGAATGCGGTTCATGGTATTAATTGTTGTATCAAAACTGTGTGCTTCAATACCTAATTCAGGATCAATATGAGCAGATGTTAAGGTTTGACAATGACTTTTCCTACTTTTTCCATCCAATTTAATCAATTTCTTTTCAGCTATATAAACTTTGATCTGGTTGGCTGAAATTAATTCATTTTCATTGTAACCTGCATCGGAAGCAATCCTTTTTAAATAGGGCAGATCATGATTTAACATAATTAGCGTATTTAATTCTTTGACAATATAATCACTGTGTGTCGTTACAAATACTTTGATTCCTATATTGATCAAGCGAGAAAACAAACGTGTAATACGGCGTTGATTTTCAGGGTGTAGATTTAATTCTGGTTCATCAACCATTAATAAATCACCCACTTTAGCAACATGACGAAGATAAAAGCCAATATCCAGCAATGAACGTACTGCACTGGAGCTTTCATCCATCGTTAATTTCACCCTACCTCCTTTGGGTTTAAAATGCAGCTCATCGTTGTTGGTAAGACTATAATTTCCACCAATAATATCTGCAAAATCATCTAATATTTCTGGATGTTTTTCAGTAATAAAGCTATTCTTTTTAGCTACTTTCTTAAGATTGCGTATAAAATCAACATTTTGTTCAACAGGCAAAGCATAATCCTGATAACGCTTCAAGAATAATTCTCTTGGATCAACGTTTTTATCAAAACTGTGCATTTCTTTTAACAAATTATTGCGAGAAAAATTAAGCTCATTACTAAAAATGGCCGCACCTGTACGTTCTGCACTGGAAATGAAAGGATTAGAAAACAGTTCAGAAAATATAATTTCAATGACAGCATCTGAAATAATTTCCTTAATAATTTGAGATGGAAATATATTTTTCTCCATTCCAGCTAATAAGGAAACAACTAATTCCATACTATTCTTAGACTTAGATAAAGAGAAAATTTTCGCATTCTCAGACTGAATTTTTCCTTCAAATTCAAATATTAAAGAGGGTTTTTCATCCAATATTATTTGAAACTGCGTTGTTTTAAAACGTTCTTCTGAAGTAGAGAATATCTTTGACAATGATTGTGTATATTGTTTACACCCTGTTTGCAAAATTATTTCAGCTTGATCTAAATAACCTGCTAAATTAATCTTAACAACTCCGTTATCTAATAAGGTTTTAACAATAGTATCTTCAATTGAAACCGTTAATATCTTTTTCCAAACATGCAAGAAACCAAACAAAGCATAAGTTGCATAAGTTTTTCCTGTATTATTTCTGCCACAAATAATAGTTAAGTCCCCTAGTTCAAATTCTGCCTGTTTAAGTGGACCAATATTTTCTAATTTAATTTTCACATCAACACCTCAATAGCGACTAAGCCAATTTTAATCCGTTTTCCAACTCAATTTAGAGAGCGATTATACACTAAATCATCAGCAAAAAACAACCCCTTTAGTTAAAATAATGGGCATTTTTTAAGTTTTTTGTTAATATTCAATTAGTTATATTTTATTTCAGCGATTCTACTCAGGCTCAAACTTTAAACTATAGATGTTCAGATAAATAACTTCACAAGGGGCAGTCGCGGTGGTCTGCCCCTACAATGAAATATTTGACGTAGCCAGGTAGGTCGGGTTAGATTTTTTTGCGCAGCAAAAAAACGTAACCCGACATTTACCATGTATGTAGGTCCCTAAAGTCTGTGCAACGGCTGCCTCATTGAAAAAAGTTAAGTTTGTTCCCGCGTTGACACGAGGGCTGGACCAAAGGATTGCCCCTAGTTAAGTATATCAATTTAATTAATTTGTGCCATAAAAAAAGGCTGGCATCAGCAATGATTACTGACGACAGCCTTGATAATCTTTGAAAGTGTGTGTACTTTTTAGACGGAAGAAACCCCGTTTTTTCACAAAACTGGGTTTCTAAAACACACAGGTTTGTACCTACAAAATACCGTGTCGGTTATGCTAATTTTCCACGGAGAATTTAAGAGGCGAATCCCCATTAAAGATAATACTCAGATCCGTTTCTAAACGGTAGCCTGAATAGATGTCAAATTCACCAGGTAATTCACTTAAATCGCCGTCAAAAATGGGAACAGCCATTCTTTCTGCAAGGGCTTCGTATGGCGTTGCGGCTTCAAGGCTTTCGGTTTCGCCATTCCACACTTTCCAGTTTTCTCCAACGCGCATATAACTCGTGGTTTTGGTAACCGTTTTGTGGTAAGCCACTATGAGAGTTTCTGCCAATTGCCCGACATGTTTGCTATCAACAAATAACTGTTCTTCAATCTGAAGCGTTGAAGCCTCATAACGAGTTAGTTTGATAGCGTTAGCATGTCGTTTATTTTCGGTGCGAACATGGCTCAAGAAGCCAGTTTGGCTACTTATCATTTGTCCCAAGTTATTGACACCCACTCCTGGCAAAACAAATTCGACACCTGCACCTAAAGTGACATCTTCACCTATTTCAACCTGTAGACCAATGCTCACATTATCAAGGTGACTCCCAGACATAATGGTCAAATCTTCCAATAATGCCGGATAAAGCGGATCGCCAATGATTGTCTCTCTCAGTATACCACCAATAATAGAGCATTTCGGGGCTAAAAGGACATTTTGAATGGAACCACGCACTTTGCTATTATTAAAGATCGTGCCACCCAACATGCCCTTAATTTTACCAGCCCCATTGAGACCAGTTAGGTAACTACCGCGAAATTGAAAGTTTTCATAATAACCTTCTACTTTGATAGTACCCGTTGCAATACCACCGGAAACGATTCCTTCTGCGCCGATAGTGATATTGGAAAGCCAACCATGACTGATGACTTCAGTTACTATAGTCGCATTGGCAATTTGCCCACCTTCTTTGATTTCTTCTAAGTCAGTGAGTGTGCTGCCGCCCGCATTATAGTTAGAATGCGATGTAATAACGGTTGAAGTGGTTGAACCTGAACTCCAGCTACTGCCACCTGAACTCGTGCTTGTCGTTGGAGCAGACGGTACTGGAGTCCCACCACTGCCTAGTTTAAAGTTAGCAGTGCAGTTCACATCGCTGCTCAAAAAGATTTCATCCTTCTGACAATCGCTATCGCCACTGAAATTCACAAACTCTGAACCCACATTAGCTGTCGCTGTCAAAGTGACATTTTCGCCTGTCTCAAAAGCAGATTCGCAAAGCACATCGTCATTCTGGCAGTTAAGTAGTAGTACAAAAGTATTTTAACATTATTTAAATATACGTAATAGTATATTCATCAGAGCCAATATTTGCTAAAATGTGAAATAAATCTGATTTGAGATAATTAAAAGACTGAAAAGC
>QNES01000244.1 GCA_003645255.1 Gammaproteobacteria bacterium | reverse complement strand
GCTTAATAGCGGGCATACTCGCTATCTTTAGTGGGATAAGCCGATTACTACCGGTGACGCGGTGGTTATCTGTTACCCTTTCGCCGGATGTGCCGGTGGTATCAACTACGGGGGCTAGTTCCCTGAAATCTCCTGCGTCTATTTGGCGCGGTGTTGCATTTTTCACTATGTTCACTACGTCTGCTATGGCTGATGTAACTTTCAATGCGGAGCTACAAGCTACTGGCGAGGAACAGACCATGCTGAAACCTGTGTTTACGGAGTTCAGCGATAATTTCCCATACCTTCGTCGTGGTGGTAACTGGAGTAAAAAATGTTCTAATGCTACACGCACTGTTTGTTTACCTTCACTTTGTGAGATTGACTATAATCGAGGAGATGGCAGTGGTTTTGGAAAAGTAATTAGTTCTGCATTTGGAATTGAAGGTAGTCGTTACAATCTGAACAAAGAAACTAAGTGCCTTACTAGTTATGCGAAAATATGCAATGACAGACACTTCGGTGGTGGTGGTAAGTATGATGGACACCATGTTATTTATGGAAAATGTCCTACTACCCAATCATGGTCATCAACTCAATTGAAAGAAAATCTTTCATTCCGGGCAAGTGATGGCTTTAAATGGTTAGCAAACTATGAAGGTCAAATTGGTACTTCGGATGGTATTCCTACTACTGTTACAAATCTTCAGTATAGCGCGAAAATTATCCCCGGTTCTAAACAACCTCCAAATGCAGCCATTTCGGTGGGAATGTTCAATGGACATCCCAATGCTACAGCAAAAAATGGTTCACAATTTTGGGCTATAGATTCTTCAGCCAACAGTGACAAGTTAGTATTACATGCTACTGGTCCCTCACTTATTTGTCAAGGTACAGAGTTTGAGGTAACAGTCAAAGCAGAAAATACGGTTGCTGTTGATGGTGCTGAGATCTATATCAAGTTTGATCCTTCTCAACTACAGGTTAGTAGTATCACAACGAGTAGTAACTTCGATACTGAACTCTTGTCTGACTATGATAACGGCAATGGTTCGATTGAATTTATGGCTTTTGATTCTAAGCTGATAACTGACAGTATTTTTGATATTTTTACTGTTAAGTTCTCTTCCATTGGCACTGATACCAGCACAAATGTAGAATTTGTGAACGGTAGTCAGTTTACTGCTGGATTAGATGCTTTGCCTTCTGTTGCATTAGGCAATCAGCAAATTAATTTTGCTTATTGTTTAAACTACCAAGTTGATCTACAACGTGCTAAACCAAAGGGTAATGCAAGCTGGATTACTGACTTGACTGTTTCTGTTGGTACGCTGACTGATGCAATAGAATATGCAAGCACCACGAATGAGTCTGGTGAAGGTATTTTAATGCTTAACAAACAACTCGGTGCTACTGAATATTTTTGTGTTAAAGATGCTCAAAGTCTTGCAAGTAAAGTAATACCTCCATTCACTAAAATCGGTGATAAAATTAGCCTTAGTGAGAATAATGGGCAAAATTCCCCTTTGTTAGAAGGTGATGTTGCTATAAAAGATAGCAATAATGTACCAGTTGCAGGTTTTGATGGTGTTATCAATCTTGTTGATATTTTGTATCTAAAGGAAAATGAGATCGATCTTGATAAAAGTGGTGATTTTACCGGTGATATGGAATTACTCAAGGACAACTTGAATAAAATACCACTAAATGGTAAGAAAAAACGTGAATCTGCTTGTATAGAAACTGCCACTATCAACGGTTCAATGTTGAGACGAGGTACTAGAGATTCTCGTGGCAATGGTAATGAAGGACTGGAACAATTGCTTGCTGATGCACTTCCAACTAATTTGGTGGAAGGTGAATCTTTTGATGTTACCCTTACTATCAGTGCAACTGATGCTAATCCTGTTGATGGAATCCAAACAAACTTGGAATACGATTCAGACAGTTTGCAGATTAACACCGTTACCCCTACGGAATCGCTTGATGTTCTTTTAAGTGATTTTGATAATTCGCAAGGAGTATTGAATTTGATAGCCGTTGCGTGGAAGACTCCACCGTTAACATCAACTTTTGATTTAGTGACCATAAACTTCACGTTGCTGAAAGAAAGTGGTGAAAAAACTCTCCATTTCAGTAAAGATGAGCGGCAAGAAAGCATGGTATATGCTGGCGGTGAGTTAGTTGATGATTTGGAAGAAATTATATTGCCTCAAGCAGAAACAACTTCTTCTAACAATTTACCAACTGCGGTTTTTGCCATTACTCCAGAAACCGGCGAAGCCCCACTTACCATTGCTTTAGATGGTAGTGCTTCCAGCGATACTGACGGTACGATTGCCAGCCACGTATGGACAGCATCTAATGGACAAACTGCAAATGGGCAAACTGCTGAATTGACATTTAGCGAAGCGGGAGATTATACGATCACCCTTGAAGTGACCGATAATGAGGGAGCAACTGCCCAAGTTCAAAAAGCTATTTCTGTATCTGTACAAGAGGCTCCTAATGAACCACCAACTGCTGCCCTTGCGATTACGCCAGAAACCGGCGAAGCCCCACTTACCATTGCTTTAGATGGTAGTGCTTCCAGCGATACTGACGGTACGATTGCCAGCCACGTATGGACAGCATCTGATGGACAAACTGCAAATGGGCAAAATGCTGAATTGACATTTAGCGAAGCGGGAGATTATACAATCACCCTTGAAGTGACCGATAACGACGGCGCGACAAATTCGGCAACGAAGAATGTGAAAGTAGAAGCTGCCGCAAATTATGTTGCCTCCGGTACCATCCGCGACAAAGAAGGCAATCCAATTGCAGGTGTTAATGTACAAGTAGGCGATAAAACCGCAGTCACCAATGATAAAGGTGAATGGGAAATCACCGGCTTGCAAGAAGGCGATGACTACACCGCTACCGCCAGCAAAGATGGCTACACCTTCGCACCCATTGAGTTTGCGCTCGGTAATGACGAGTTCACACAAACAGTGGTTATGAAGCCCTTATCCGCCCTCAACGTAAAAGTTATCGCGGAACCAAGTGCTCCAAAACAAGGTGAAAACATAACCTTTATTGCCACTGTTACCAATGGGGGTAGTGAAACCGCAACCGGTGTTGCCTTAACTAATGTATTATCAAATGGCATTAGTCTGGTTTCCATTGAAGCATTGGATGGTGGCGAATGCGATACCAGCACTGTGACATGCACCTTACCAGACTTAACAACGGGCGCGACTGCCAAAGTCAAACTCGCGGTTAATAACTCAGCTGCTAATAAAGTGGCGAACGAGGCAACTGTCACCTCCAATGAGTACCCAGCCGATGTCCATAAAAAGAATGTGAACATCACGCCATATCTGTCGGTAAGTGTCAATTGCGCTCCCAAAACAGTTGAGCCAAAAGGTGGATTGCATTGCACGGCGGAAGTCGTACTCAGTTCATTAGCACCGAGTGCAGCAACGGGTATTAATTTGGTGATGACGCTACCAAATGGCGTTGAACTGCAATCGCTGAATACAGATTATGGTATGTGCGATACCAGCGAACAGCCGATTCTGACTTGCTCGCTAACTGACTTGAGTGTTGATAGCCCTGACGATATAAGTCGTGTTGCTGTCAGCTTTGATTCGGTGCTTCAAGACCCTGGGCTATTAGCATTGACACACGATGCCAAAGTAACGGCAAATGAATATCCTGCTCATACAACTAGGGCGCGTACCAAGGTATTCATTCCACCAGAATATCAGGTGGATTTAGCCATTGTTATAGATGTCACTGGTAGTATGCAGCAAGAAATGAATAGCACCAAAAATGCTGTGAATAAGTTTATAGCAGATTTGGAACCGAGCCAAGTTCCACTCACGGCTTTAGTTGTCTTTAGAGATGAAGTCACGGTAAAAGCGGTGACAACAGATCTCAGTCTGGTGGAAACTGCCATAAACAAGATGAAAGCCTCTGGCGGTGGAACCTGCCCTGAAGCATCTGTTGAAGCCCTTGATGTTGCCATCACGCATGTGAAAGAAGGCGGAACGATTTTCTTCGTAACCGATGCGTCACCGTATGAAGACGCTGATGTTGCAGGAATCGTAGAACGTATGAAAACCAAAGGGATTATTTTCAACGCGATAGTAACAGGAGATTGTTCTAATAAGGAAAGTTGGAATGTTCTGCCCTAAATAATCGTTATAAACTTAAACGAGTTTAGAAATCCGATTTTTGCCAAAATCGGATTTCTTGATTCGCCAAAGTCACCCATTTCAAACCTGACAGCAAGCGTAGGGTGTGTAGAACTGCACGCGGGCATAATTTAAACTTTTATGTAGGGTGGGCAAAGTCTTTTTTTTGCCCACCTTCCTCAAATAAAAAAAGTTCAGTTTGTGCCCGTGTGCAGTATATTCATAAAATAGTTACATTAATTAGTGGCATGTTTAACAATTAACTTTCCACAATCCCAATCTCTTCCTCTGTCAACCCATAAAGTTCATAAACCTTATGATCTATTTCTTTATCAGTCGCATCAATTTGGATTTGGAGTTGGTTGATTTCAGTTTTATAGG
>QNES01000243.1 GCA_003645255.1 Gammaproteobacteria bacterium | reverse complement strand
TGAGGATTTGGAAGATGAATTACGTCGTTTTCTCAAAGACAAGCTGCCCGATTACATGGTACCTTCCGCTTTTGTCATACTAGACAAAATACCGCTATTGCCTAATGGTAAAGTTGATCGTCGTCACTTGCCGATACCAAAAATTGACCAAACAAGCTATTGTGCACCACAAAATGCGTTGGAATTGCAACTGACTAAAATATGGGAAAAAGTATTAGGCATTTCCCCTATTGGAGTACATGATAACTTTTTTGATCGGGGTGGGCATTCTTTGTTAGCAGTGAAACTGTTGAGCCAGATTGAAAAAACTTTTGGCAAGCATTTACCTTTAATAACGCTTTTCCAAGCACCGACTATTGGACTACTAGCTGCCATTCTGAAAGGAGAAGGTCCTGTGGGTGGACAGATGTTAGAAGTTATTCAACCCCACGGTACTCGCCCTCCATTTTTCTTCATTGGTTCAACCAACTATGCCCGTGCTTTAGCACCCGTGCTTGGTGATAATCAACCTGTGTATGGACTTAATATTTTTGGTCTTCTGCCATCAGATGGTCCCATTCCATCATTGGATGTGAAAAGCATTGCCAAGCAGTATTGCCGAGAAATACAAACTGTGCAAGCTGAAGGTCCTTATTATTTAGGTGGCTACTGCGGTGATGCCAAGGTTGCTTTTGAAATTGCCCAACAATTTCTGGCTGATGGACACACCATCGCTTTTTTAGTTTTTATTGATGTCGTTTGGCAACCACAGAAACACCACTTTTACATTCAACACCATTGGCACAATTTTTTAGAAATTGGTTTTACTTATTTATCTCATAAAGCACGACAAAGGTTTAATTATCTCAAAACTTTGTTAAGACTTTCATTTAGTAAAAAGGTAGAAATGTTTTACCAATACACGCAGAAAAAGTCATCTTGTCAATTACAGGATATGCAATTTATCAACCGTTTTTTTGCAGCGTTGAATAATTATGAGCCACAGCCTTATCCTGGAGACATTACGCTTATCTTATCTCAGGATTGGTATTGTAAGCCTTCAACAAAACTTGAGCAGTTAGCAAAAGGGGGGGTGAAAATTTATAAAGTGGCAGGCTATCATGACAATTTGTTTGATACTCCCCAAGTAGAAATATTAGGGGAACAGTTAAAGCAGTGTTTGGAAAAAAAATCTAAAACCTGACAGGTTTTTAAAACATGTCAGGTTTGTGACTATCATATCCAATAAGTTTATAACTTAACATTGTTCCCAAGGCAAGCCATGAAAACGCCAACCACCTAAGGTACTGCGATGATGCTCTGCATCTAATGCACCCTCAAATCCTTCCGTGACATTATAAACTTGGGTGAAACCATCCTTAATTAAGGCTTTTCCAGCTTCTATGGTGCGACGACCACTACGACAAATGAGTAACACAGGTGCGGCATCCATTTGGTGATCTTTATCTTCATAATCGGAAATAATTCCACCTAGCATGACTTTTCGCACATCAGTCGCAAAACGAGGATTAACTTTCCAATCAGGCTCATCAATCCAAGCGACATGTATCGCACCTTTGGGATGACCGATAAACAAGTATTCCATTTCTGAACGTATATCAATCAGCATTGCTTTAGAATTGTCTTGCAACATTTGCCAAGCATCTTTAGGAGTAATAGAAATAAGGCTGGATTCGTTCATGTTTTTTTCTCGTCAGTTTTAATGTTTGGATTCCAAAATATCCGAACATAATAATTTTATCGACTCCTTCTTATGATTGCTTTTAATTTTTTGACAGGTTTACTGGCATCCGGCTGAAGTAAAGGTTCTACTTTAAGGCGTACTGTGCCAGCAGTAGTCACTTTAACTTGCGTACCCACTGGACAATCGGGTCCTTCTACACACCAACTTCCATCATCAACTTCGATTCTACCTAATCCATTAACAATTGCTTCACTGACATCATAGATGCGTCCTACCAATTCAGCACCGCGTCGGTTAAGAAAAGGTTGATCGCTAGCCAGTGGATGGCGACCCAGATACAAACGACCTACCATCACACTGACTATTGAGACCAGTGCCAAAATCATTAGCTGATATTCAAGGCTGAGCATAGGGAATAAGAGTGTTAGAAAGCCAATGATAGCGGCAGCGATAGCAGGCCATAAAAAAAATGAGCCAATGGTACCGAGTGCTAAAAATTCTAACGTTAATAGAGCGGTAGCGAGCATCCACCAGTGCCAATAACTAATTTGAATCATAATACTTGTCACCCCATTAATCTACGTTGTTGGGAAAGTGCCTGCTTTAATAAGTTCCTTAATTCCAGCCAAAGCACCAATAACACCAGAGGTTTCTAAAGGCATTAACATCAACTTAGTATTGTCGGAAATAGCGATATTATTAACCGCTGCCATGTACTTGATAGCAATTAAATAATTCACTGCTTGCATTTCGCCTTCCCTTATTGCTTCGGAAATGACTTCAGTGGCTTTGGCTTCAGCTTGTGCAAATCGTTCTCTCGCTTCTGCATCACGAAAAGCTGCTATTTTACGTCCTTCTGCTTCTAAAATGATAGCTTGTTTTTCACCTTCTGCTTCTAAAATTTCAGCTTGCCGATGTCCCTCTGCTTCTAAAATGACAGCTCGTTTATCACGTTCCGCCTTCATTTGTCGTGCCATGGCATCTACTAAATCTTGAGGCGGTGCAATATCTTTGATTTCGACACGCAACACTTTGATTCCCCAAGGATTTGTGGCATCATCAACGACTTTGAGCAATTGGGCATTGATAATATCACGTTTAGAAAGTGCTTCATCTAAAATCATGGAACCTAAAACGCTACGAATATTGGTCATGGTTAAATTCAATATAGCATTCGTTAGGTTACTGACTTGGTAAGCCGCTTGTGCCGCATTGATGATTTGATAGAAAACCACACCATCTACGCGCACCAATGCATTATCTTTTGTGATAACATCTTGAGCTGGGATATCCATGACTTCTTCCATCATACTCATTTTTCGGCTAATGACTTCAATTGCCGGTACGATGAGATGTAGTCCCGGATCAAGGGACTTAGTGTACTTGCCAAAACGTTCTACTGTCCAATGCTGTCCCTGGGGTACCGATTTGACACCCATGAAAACCAACAAAATAGCTAAAATTAAGAAAATGAGAACGAAAATGGTAAAATCGCCTAAACCAGTCATTATGTTCTTCTCCAAATTGTGTTTAAATTAAAGTAATGAATTAAAATTATATTAATTTTAATTGTGTATGTCATAAATTCATTAAAAATACTATCAATAAGAAATCCGATTTTTGGGAAAAATCGGATTTCTATTTTAAAATATTTCTGTGAACCTTTTTAAGTTTAAAAATATGATAGAAAAACCACCTAAATCGCTTTTGCGCCGCGTTGGACGTGCCATTACCGATTATACCATGATTGAACACAATGATCGTGTATTATTGGGTTTATCCGGCGGTAAAGATTCTTTATCTTTATTGCATATTTTAGCACATTTGCAACGTTATGCTCCGATACGTTTTGAATTGGGAGCCATCACAGTCGATCCACAAATTCCAGGTTTTGATCCTTCATCATTAAAAGCTTATTTGGCAGATTTAGGGATCACTTATTTTTACTGTACTCAAGCTATTATGGAGGAAGCACAACAACATTTACAAGGTAAATCTTTTTGTGCCTATTGTGCTCGGATGAAACGGGGCATTATGTACACACAGGCTCGTCAACAAGGTTATAATGTATTAGCATTGGCACAGCATCTTGATGATTTAGCCGAGAGTTTTTTGATGTCAGCATTATACAGTGGGCGTTTACAAACTATGAAGGCGTGTTATATTAATAATACCGATGACGTGCGGGTGATTCGACCTTTGGTTTATGTGCGTGAAAGACAAACGGCTGATTTTGCCAAAGTGGCAGGATTACCCATTATTCAGGATAATTGCCCTGCGTGTTTTACCGCACCCACTCAGCGTGAACATGTTAAAATTTTGCTGGCGAATGAGGAACAAGAGCATAAAGATGTTTTTCAAAATCTTTTACATGCGATGCGTCCGTTGATGGTTAAACAAAGGGCATAATTATAGTTGTTCAGGTAAATAATTTTATAAATAAAACCTGACAGGTTTGGAAAGTCTTAAAACCTTATTCCTTTGGCAATTAAGTCAGGGATGTTTTGCTCTTTGATGTTGTCTGTTTCAACAATGCTTTCATTATCCATAGAAAAGCCTCTTTTTATAAGAGTTTGAATGTATGCTAATTCGTGGGCATTGCTTTCAATTCGACGTGCATTGTTTTCAATACCCTGGATAATGACAGCCATTTCTTGCTTTGAAGCACCACCCTGGGAACTCATTTCAACAATTCTAAAGGCAGTATTTAACCGAACGTCAATAGGGGTTTCTGTATCGGTTAAAAGTGCCTCAACAACATCCAGTGCTAGAGTGCCTAAACGTCGTAATTTGTCTTGATAAGCGGGTTCATTGAATCGATTTTTATTTGGCATTTTTTGTATTTTAGGCATTTTATCTTTTTGTTAGAGCTGGTTGCAAACCAAACCCTACATTAAAAATTAAAAATAGG
>QNES01000242.1 GCA_003645255.1 Gammaproteobacteria bacterium | reverse complement strand
ATTATTATTAGAGTTACCAGCTAAAAATGTTTCATTGTGTTTTAATCAGTATTTTATACAATTTTATTGACTTTGATGTTTGGTTAAATTAAAAATATGCTGTCTTATTCTTCGTACTGCCCTTATGCCATAAATAAATAAAAATTGCCAATCTCGTTTTCTAAACGTCGTTAAAAATAGTAATTGTCGCCAAATAAATTTGGGGTGAAAAGCGACTGAATACATTTCTCTGACTGCTTTATAATATTGATCATGTGGAATTGGCGTTTTTACAATCAATTTGCTCATGTCAAAATCATTATAATCTTCTGTCAACAACATTCCTTTTTCAAGGCATTCTTTATGATAGGGTGTGTAGTCTAAGGGCGTACAAAGTGTCACTTGCAAGGTTCTCGCTAAACCTCTGAACATTAAATCTTTTACCGTTTTGACTGTTAAATCTAATTGTTCTTGAGTTTGCCAATAGTAACCTACCATAATAGTTAAATGGGGGTGCATACCATATTGAGTCATCCATTGTAGGCATTTTTCTACGTGTGGCATTTGATAACCTTTGTTGAGGCGTAGCAAAGTTTCATCATCTGCTGCTTCAAACCCTAATAAAATAAACCTAAAATTGGCTTTTGCCATCAGCTTGAGCGTTTCTTCATCCAGATATTCAAATCGGGTGTTAATACTAAAATAGCAGCCTTTTTTATGCAATCCCCTATCAATAATACCTTGGGCAAATTCTCTGGCTTCTTTACCCCGATACCAAACACCAGAATCATCAAATATTTCTTTTACGCCATAGTTTTCTATTAGATTTTGATATTCATCCAGACTTCTTTCTACTGACATCATGGAATAAGTTAAATCAGGACCATTATATCGGCAAAATGTACATTTACCAAACATGCAATCACGAATAACGCTGGTTGCGTAAATACCCGGCGTTTGTAAAAAGTTACCATTTTCATAAGCATATCTTTTCCATTGCACTAAATCCCTATCAACCAATGGAGATTTGTCTAATGGTTCAACTTGCTTAAAATCACCGGTGGAACGAATTTCTTGATCATTGATTCTGATGACAAAGCCTTCAATGGATAAAGTTTTTCGCCAATCTGAATTTTGCTCTATAAAGGGTATTAATTTGCTCAGTGAAAAATCAATATGATTACTGCGTAAGACTATATCGGTGGGTGATTTTTCTAGGGTTTCTTCTGGCATTCGCATGGAGTGATAGCCAGTCATAATGATTATTGTATTAGGCAGGCATTTTTTTATGTCATGCACTGTTTGCCAGTAAAATTTCATGACTGGAGTGGTACTTTCTAACACAATGATATCAGGTTGCCATGCGACTAAGTCTTGTTGCCATTGCTCTAAGGTTTTAAGTTGGGCATTGGCATCATCCCAATAGATTTCATAGCCTAGTTGTTTTAACCAGGTGGCTGCTTGGGCATGGATTACGGGCAATAAGTAGGTTGGTTTTTGGAAATATTGAACATTTCGGTTTTGGGAAACCATTGCTTTTTGCCCATCTTTATTGATGATGGGGGGATAGGAGATTGCTATTTTCATTCGTTTTTTTATTTGAGTTCTTTTACAAATTTTTCTATATAAAAAGTTTTATTACACTGCTGTTCTGATATAAGTAAACCATTGATATTATCAAATTTAATATTTTCTCTTTTTGTTCCTTGCTTTCTTTGAGTTTTTCTGGTGCTAAATACAATACATCTTATATTGTCTTTATCTATTTGATAATTTTTATTAAACATTAAATTTAACATGTTTTTTAGGTAGAGTACAAAATTTTTACCAGCTTGTAGCTGTTTTTTATAATCCGCTAAATTATTTGATTTTAACTCAATCAATAAAACAAATATATCATTACCGTTTTTATAAAAAATAATCCCATCATTTACTTTTGTAATATTTCCAAGTGATTGATTAAAAAAAGGAAACATTTTACATTTATTTTGAAGTTGATAATCAAGTGAGAAAGCAAAAATATTTTTAGAGGTTAATTTCAAAATCACTTTTTGACAACCACTCTCATTTTTAATTTCATTTATTGTAATTTCTTTAGAAATAATTGGGATATGTAAATCGGAGTTTATTACATTGGAAAGATTAGCTATTAGATTTTGCATTATTTGCTTTGATAGTAAATATCATCACTGCTACTATTTAAACTATTTATGACATCATCAAAAGTTTTGGCAATAATCCCTTCTTTATTATCCATTTCCATTAATTTTATACTGTTATTCTCAAATAGATAGGCATTGACTTGTTTATCTGAGATAAGCATATTTTCACTATATCCATAATTTTGCATAATCTCATTTTTTGAGGGAAATTCATTTTTTAACATGATTAAATTGTTTATTTCTCTTATGAAATAATCGCTATGTGTACTAACAATCACTTTTATCCCACGATTAGCAATCATAACTAAAATGATTGCTATTTTTCTTTGATTATCAGGATGTAGGTTAAGTTCTGGTTCATCAATTATGAGTGTTTCTCCTTCTTTAGCTAAATGTTCTAAATAAAACACCAGTGAAAAAAAAGTTTTTACTGTTGATGATGACAGATGTAAAGAGATTTTTTGATTAAAATGATCTGTATTGGAGGAGTGTATTTTATACGGTATAAAGTAAATGCCATCGGTTTCAACGATGTATTTGCCATTTAAGATATTTTTTTGAATTTCAATGGCTAAATCCTTAAAATCTGAATTGAGTTTTTTGAGTTCAAGACTATTATTTAAAAAATCAATATAATCCGCTATTGGTTGCGAATATCTTGAGATGATTAAGTCTTTAATGAGTTCCAGTGTGTGGGTTTCTGATTTTATTATATTATGAAATATTGCTGTTCTTTTGCTACTCAATTCTTTATAAAATAGATTTAAACCGGTTCTTTCAGCGGGTAATAAAAAGGCGTTTGAAAATAGATGATTAAATATAAAACGATTTAAAACGGCTTTTAATTTATCATTGATAAGCTCTTTTGGAATGGTATTATCAAGTAATATTAATTTTAAAATGAAGCTATCTTCTTCTTTTATCGCGTTAAAAACAATTTTACCCTTTTTACCGAGATTAATATTGCTTCTATGTGCCGTTTTTAATAACTCTTTTTTTATACTTGTTTCATTTAATTCAAATTGAATTTGTGCCTTTTCAAATTCATATTCATTTGCACTAAAAACCAGAGATAAATTTTTAGAAAAGGCGATTTCTAGCTTTTGTTTCATTTTTTGATAATAACTCTCAAAAAAAGTGTTTAAATCTAATTCATAAAAACCATCCTTATATATCTTTTCTATAATTGGATTTAACTCTTCTAGGTGATATTGAAAATTTTTATCAAACAAGCTATATAAAGTATAAGCAACATAAGTCTTTCCGGTATTGTTTGAGCCTGCAAAAATAGTGAAATTATTTATTTCAACATCACCTTTAGCTATATTCCCTAAATTTTCAAAATGAATTTTTACCATCTGATTAATCTTTTGGTTAATCTAAATTAGAAAAAGACTTCTGTAATGATATTGTTACCACTGATTTCTTTTTCACGGAGAATGTCATAAGCGTCAATGAGCATGGCTCTATTTCCACAGAGGTAGCTTATGGTATTCTTTGCTATTTCCATTGTTTTTAGATAATCTGTGATTCTGCCCTTAAAATCAATTGTTTCTTCCCTGGAGACGCAGGCTATATATTTTCCTGTTTTATAATCCGTTGAATCGTATTTTTCATTATTATATCGTATTCCGTGTATTATTTGGTAGTTAATATCTGGATATGTCTTTACAAAAGAATGAAAAGGTGCAATGCCTGTTCCGGTGGCGATAAAAAGATATGTGTGATTTAACTTGTTGATATCTAAGCAGAATTCACCATAGGGACCTGCTATTTCTATATTGTCACCCGCTTTTAACGGTTTAAATTTTGGCGTGACTGTTCCGTTTTCAACTATTTTTATGATAAATTCTAGGTAATCATCGTTTTCACCTGAATAAATTGAATATTCGCGATTGATGCCAAGCCCTGTCGGTGCCAGGCTGAAACATTGCCCTGCTTTAAATATAATATCATTTCTTTTTACTCTCAGTAGAATAGTCGATTCGGTTAGGAATTTTAGTTTTATTATTTTATGAAGATAGTTATTCATTGTTATTTCTCAGAACAAATCGCATTAATATCAAATTTCTTATAAACTCGATAGCTTAAAAAATAGGTATAAATATTTAAAGAATACGAAAAATGATCTATTGCTAAATGAATTAGCCATGCAAAACTGCCTACTATGCCAATTTCCCATTCACCCAAAGCACCCCATACTAATAACCACAATGTGGCTAATTCATAAGAATGTAGGAATACGATAATTTTTCCACTGCTCTTAAAATAGGAACCACTTTTAATACTTGTTTGCCAAGTGTCTATTATTTTTCCACGCCATTTTGCCATAAAAAAATCTAATAGATGATCGCTGTCAATTAACCATCCTGTTAATAACGCAATTGTAATTAAATGCCCTTGCCCTGTCAACCAATAGGCAGTGAAACCAATTAGGGCGGAGGGTATTAAATGTTCGGCAATTAGTTT
>QNES01000241.1 GCA_003645255.1 Gammaproteobacteria bacterium | reverse complement strand
TGTTAAAAAGGCTTTTTGCGCTTATCTCACTTTCGTGTTTCCACTACCCTTAAAGATAAACAACAGGGCTTCAAACTGGATTGAACATTTAAAGGTGTTATAACCTATCTAACTTCTGCTAATTATTAGCCGCCTGTTAGTTCCATACAATACCATTAAATACCATTGGTTAGGTAACTATTATAATTGAACCAATGAATGGTGAGGTAATCTTATAAACACCTTGTTTGATTTTTTGAATTTCTTTACCAAAGTGTTTTTCAAACCCTAACAGTTTTTGGGGATAACTGGTACAAACGGCAAAAACTTGAAACTTTGATTGAGGTAATAACTTGTTATTGGTTGTCACCGTTTTACGGTAGTTAACATAATGTCCAAGTATCTCGACAATCGTCCATTGATCTAGGGATTGATTTATGGATTTATACGTTAAAATATTATGCTCTTTAAGAAATTCAAATCCATCAGGTACTTGAGTCAGTGGCTTGCCCTCGGATTTTGAAATAATCAGCACATCGACATATTGTGCCTGAAATGACATGTTTTGTTCCGTCTTTACCTCAAAATTGGATTGAAAAAAGAAGTCTTTCAAATTTAATCCAAACAATTCATGCCATTTAATGACTTTTTTCGGTGGAGTCGCTTTTTCGTTCATGCTGTCATAATTGATAACTCATTGATAGTAGAAATACCATTTTTTCAAAAATAGTATTTTTGACATATTATAATTGACAACTGACAACTAATAACTAATTATAACATTTCACGTATATGTGGTTCTGCACGTCTAAATAATACCCAAGCTGGTCCTAATAATAGTAACCATAATCCAAAAGGGCGCAAAAAATTAGCATAAGTCCAAGGTAAGCCTTGCAGCCCTGCATGAATAAGAGCCATTAAGTCTGCAATTGGATTAATAATTAATATCCATTGCATTTTTTCGGGCATTTGAGATGGCATATATAAGATAGGGCTTAAATATAGGGTAATGCTAATTAAAAATGGGAAAAATTGCCCTATGTCTTTGATAAATAAGCCAATAATAGATAGTAGATAACAAAAGGGCAGGAGCCATAAAGTTAATAATATAATAGTTAATATAGCAATGGGTACACTGCTAATACCTTCTATTAAGCCGGCTGTTATGCTCATAACTATAATATATAAGGTAGCCGATAAAAGTAAGGGCAATAAAGGTAAAATAGCTACCGGAAATACGGTACGCTGATACAAGGCTGCAAATTCTGATAATACCGTTAAGCTACGTGTTAGCACATCCGAAATAAAAAACCAGGATAACATGCCAATTAAAAAATAATCGACAAAGGCAACTCTACCCGGAAATTTGATCTTCAGCACCACATCTAATAAAAACCAAAAAGCTAAAATTTGTAAAGCCGGCTGAATTATTAACCAAAGTTTCCCTAATAAAGTGCCAGATGTACATGTGGTGATGTCACGCCTTATTAATAGAAATAATAAATAACGGTGCTTATAGGCGATTTGAAAAGGTTCCCATAAACCGGTATAAGTGGCTATAAAATAGCGTTTTAAAAAATGAAATGCTGTCATAGTTTCTTTTTTTGAAAAAATGGTATATTATATTAAATGTAGTCGCGAATAATTTTTGTTATTGAATTTGATTTTTATTTGAATAATAATTATTATAGTAACTTGTTTGATATTAAGTACAACGGATTTTTGAAATAAACGGATTAGAAAATATTTTTTTATGATTTGTATTTTATTTATCAAGTTGATAATGCAATCCGTTTAATTCACTAATCCGTTGTACTCAATATTCATTTTTTTATTTTTTTTTATTTGAACGCTTGACTAACGGCATATAATGTGCAATACTATTAATATTGGTAAATCACGTTAGGTGAAACACCCAAAACTTGGTTTTTTTGAGTTGGGGGTAATTAACCTACATTTAATTAACTTTTCACTCACTTTTAAATATAACTTCAACAAGTAATAGGAGTTTCGTAATAATGAGTATAATAAAGAGGGCTGCCCTTGCATCAGCAATGGTATCCGTATTGGTCATGGGTGTAGCCACAACGGCTTATTCCAAGACCTCTACGACAAGCGGTGTCTTTACCGCTGATACCACGACTGTGACTGCGGGTAGTATAATTAACTTGTCCATCCTTGGGCTAAATGCCCAGGGCAAGGTGGACACGCAAGGCCAGCAATACGGCTCTAGAATTGTGGCAATGGTGACTTCCGCCCAAGGGAAAGTTCAAGCTGAAGGAGAATCTGGCTTGACTGATCAGGAAGGTAAGTTTGAAGCCACAACCGCAGATGAAGGAGGCGCAACCCGCTACATTAAACTGAATGCAGGTGTCGCTAAACTCAATATTTTTTATCCTGTCGAAACAGGTGGTTCAACGGATAACGTCACCATCACGCTTCAGGAAGTCATCCCAACCGTAGAAGGTGGTGTCGATGTTAAAGTAATTGACAGTACTGAAAAGGTCATTACAATTAACCTGGCTGATCAAACTGTCAAATTGCTTGACATTGTTGGCTTTACCAAAGGTAACGCTGATAAGATGGGCATGAGTGATAGTGCCGAGATTGTTGGTGATGGAACCGTTTTTGTCCATGACAAAGACGACCCATTTTCTTTCCTCGCTGCTGCATTTAATGGCATATATGGTGGTATTGATGGTGCAATGACAGCTGGTGAAGAAGGTGGTCAAGTAACCGTGGTTGCTTATAAAAAGTACAACATTCGCCATAATCTGGTTAAGAAGTACACAAATTATCAGATTAGTGTGATTGAACAGACTAGAAGACGTACTGTCAAAAAAGGTTCTGTCGTGTCCTCTTATTCGATAACTGGGACTTCAACTCCTCCTTATGTTGTTGACGGTAGTGCTACTGCTACTAAAGTTACTACAGTATCTAAATTCGGCAATAAAGTAGATAAAGATGGCAAGTTAGAGGTGCCTATAGAGGTGCCTATAAAAGTAACAAATTCTTCAGGAATTGCGTGGCAAGATGAACTAGGCAATCCAACAGATGCTCAAGGCAATCTAATAGATGAACTAGGCAATCCAATAACTCAGCAAGATGATCCAGGCAATCCTGGCACAGCAAGAAAGGGGGTCCGTGCCGCCGGTGAAATATTCATAACCGACTCCTTCATTGATGGTGTTTCCGTGCTTGGTGCTCCTCTAACACCAGTCGTGTATGGTGAAGAACTAAACACCGCGATTAATGGGCCCATAGAGCTTACATTACGTCCAGTATTTGGGAATGATGATCCCATTCTAGTGCCTGGTGTAATGGTTAAAGGTGTAGCGACTTTTTCAATTCCAAGTAGTGTGAATAAGGCTGCTATTTATTATATGGAAGCTAAATTGGAATTGGGAGAAACTTCAATTTCAAGTGTCGATCTGTATAATAATGACACACTGTTAGTGAGACCGGTTGATACTGCTGTGAAGTTGGAACTCTATTCACAAAAGAAGACGATTGCTAATATGATGGATACCTCTGGCACGACATCGTTCATACCAGCAGGGGTTACTGGTACCCAGGTGCATGTTTGTGTACTAGATAAATATGGCAACCTAACGACAACAGCAGAACAGAAAACGGTATCTCTTAAAGAAGAGTCCGGTTCTAGCCTTTTCAAGGAAGCGGCTATTAATGAATTACTCACCATTGGTGCAAAAGCCTCCTGTTCAATTTCGAAACCGTTAGATGTGTCAGATATGAGAGCCGATCAAACTGGGGCAACGAAATTGATTGCCTCTGATACGGAAAACAAATTGACGCAATCTGAACCTGTTGATTTGAAAGTGGTTTCTCAACAGCTAGAGGCAAGCCAAACGTCTTACTTTACGGTAAATGCACCATTTGATGCTGGAAAATCAATAATGGTTGGCGACGGTGGCGCATTCGAGATAACTAAGAAAATAATTGAAAGTACTGGTGCTGTTGCTGGTGGTAAGACCTTAAGCGACGCTACCGCTACGACTTTCACAATCAAAGTTATTAAGGGTGGCGGTGAAGAAGTAAATGCCGTTTTGTCCAAGGCTGAAAAACTGTTGGGAATTAGGTTTCAAAAAGCCACCAGTGGTAATGAAAAATATCTCATTTCTGACGAAAATGCTTTGTATGGCGAAGTGGTCGTATCAAGTGATGTAGCAGCTGATATTAAACATGCGAGTCCCTCGAAATACGAGATGCTTGATGGTCATGGTCAAGCCCTTTCCTCAATGGAAGCAGTTCGTAAAGAGACTGCTGAATTACCAAGCTCAATCGTTCTGTTCAATGAAAATAATCTGAAATTGACAGATAACTACGGTAATTGGGTAGGCAATTCAGACCCGCTTAATCTCAAGTCGGTTAATGGTGAATGTAAGCAAGGTGAATGCTCTGCAGATTACCGGGCAAATGATCTAGGTAACGATATATACGGCATAACATACGATCCTGCCAAATTCTCTGGTGAAGAAGAGGTTTCATTTACCTTTAGGGAACCCGATCTGACGGGCTCAAATGTGGCTGTGTTAGTCTCAATTCTACCTGAATTGAATGACATTCTGCTAGATGTTGAAAGCAATAAGATTCCTAGCAATGGTGTGGTGCCGGTAAGAGTGACCACTTGGGATCA
>QNES01000240.1 GCA_003645255.1 Gammaproteobacteria bacterium | reverse complement strand
CTTCAAAAAAATAAGAAATCTTTTTTCAAATAGCCATTTTTTTGAATTTTTCACTCCATTTTATTTGAAATCGTAAAAAAAATAAAATGATAAAAAACAATAAGTTAGTTAACATCTCCCACTAGGCTTATAAAAAAATATTTTGGCGGATTTCAGGTTCGAGTCGCCGAGTCGAAAAAGGCTTCAAAAAAACATTTTTTGAACATATTAGGTTGAGTACAAAAATAATTTTTAACTAAGAACCTCCTAAGTTATAAAATATCTAAAAATAATATATATCTGCACTTTACTCAATCGGAAAATGCTATAACCATTAAAAAATATGGCTGCTTTTGAATATACCGCATTAGATAAAACCGGGCGAACTCGTAAAGGTGTATTAGAAGGCGATACTGCCAGACAAATCCGCCAACAGCTCCGCGAGCAAAATTTAACGCCACTTTCCATTAATGAAGTTGTTCGTCAGATAACTCAACGTCAACCTCGCCGTATTTCTATCAGTGCAACTGATTTAGCTTTACTTACCCGCCAACTAGCTACTTTGGTACATTCCGGTTTAGCCTTGGAAGAAGCATTACGTGCTATTTCTGAACAAAGTGAAAAGGCACGTTTAAAAAGTTTATTATTAGCGGTGCGTTCACGAGTATTAGAAGGGCACAGTTTAGCAGAGGGATTGGGTGATTTTCCTAATGTATTTCCATCTGTTTATCGCGCTACTGTCGCTGCTGGTGAAGAATCCGGACATTTGGACTTAATATTAGAACGCTTGGCTGAGTATACTGAAAATCGTCAATATCTCCGACAAAAAACTTTATTAGCTCTATTTTATCCTGCCCTACTAAGTTTGGTCGCAATATCAGTGGTGATTGGATTATTGGCTTATGTGGTACCACAAGTGGTGCAAGTGTTTGGTCATATTCATCAAGAGTTGCCTAGGTTGACACGCGCTTTAATCACATTGAGCGAATTTTTACAGGATTGGGGTATCTGGTTATTACTGGTGCTAATTATGGTAATAGGGGGCATACGCTATTCATTGCGTTTTAATCAGCCATTGATGCTTTTTCATCGTTTTTTATTATTTATACCCCTTGTTTCACGCCTAGAACGGGGGATGAATGTTGCACGCTTTACCCGCACTTTGAGCATACTGACTGAAAGCGGTGTACCGATGTTAGAGGCTTTACGTATCACTGCGCAAGTGGTTTCTAACTATCCCTTACGTCAAGCCATTTTGGAGGCGACGAATAAAGTTCGTGAAGGGAGCAGTTTACATACGGCGTTAGCGCAAAGTGGTTTATTTCCACCAATGACGCTACATTTAATTATGAGCGGCGAAAGTAGTGGTAAACTTGAAAGTATGTTAGAACGGGCTGCTATTATGCAGGAACGTGAATTGGAAACTTTGATGGGTGTATTGTTGGGGTTATTTGAACCCTTGCTCATTTTAGTAATGGGAGGGATTGTATTAACTATCGTCTTAGCGATTCTGATGCCTATTTTTGAATTAAATCAATTGGTTAGATAGTCTCAGATGGTGGGCAAGATAAAGACCTTGCCCACCCTACAAAAAAACTTTTATGTAGGGCAGCATGTTTTTGCTGCCCACCAGCCCAAACTAAACTAAAAAAAACCAAGCCAAAACAATTACTTGAACAACGACAATTGCCCAATAAACTAATTGGAATGAACCCTTAACCGTTTTATGACGAAAAAACTTCTGGGCGATGAGTCCTGCCGGCGATCCCCCACTTAAAGAAAGACCCTGCAAAACCAATTCTGGCACTCTTAAAAATGAGCCACCCGCAATCATTTTGTCATAACCATAAAATAAAAATGTGGTCAAATTGACTGATACAATATAGGCAATAACAATATGCAAATTATTATAAAATAGAAAAATGCTTGCTGCTATAATCATAATAACAGCAGTCATTCCATACAAGAAGAAAGGAGATGTTTGTTTTGCACCGGGAATGACATTCACAGCTGACAATCCCTTAGTCGTTTGTTTTGTATCAAATTGAACCTTCTGCCCCCGTGATAAATTTTGCTGTTCATGAACTTCTTGAATATGCACAAAAACATCTTTTGGTAGCTCTTTCGTTCTGATAAAACCAAATCCACGTTTATCATCAAATTTAACAACAATTCCTTCCATGTTTTTTTTCACCTCAACAATTGAAATATAGTATAAAAAATATTACATAAGCTTCGGAATATAAAGCAATGATTACTTGAAATCTGTACAATTCAATACAATACAATTAGCATAGATAATAACTATTAGATAGAAAAACTATACCATGAATGAAAACCAAAGCACCGAAAACCAAAGCACCGAAAAAAATCAAATCGCAGAAATTGAATTAATGCGAATGGCGACTGATATGGCATTAACGATTTTAAACAAAGCACCTATGTATAGAGGGGTAGACGATAGCAATAGGATGTTATCTTTTGCTATGAAGACGTTTGACCATTGTGCTAGTACTGTTGCTAGTAATTATAAACATCATTTTCTACCAGAGCAAAAATAGGTATTCTGCTAACAGTTGAGTTTTATAGACCTGCCAGGTTTATAAAACCTGGCAGGTTTGCCCTTATCAAAAAAGGACTACTTACCAAAAACTATCTGACTATCCCCATTAGGATAATTTATACGATAATCTTTGGAGCCATCTCCATTGATGTCACCTATATCAAGTATCTGCGCTTTTGTCGTAGGCATATGTCCGGTTGTCACTAAATAATCAAACAAGCCTTCATAGACATATCCATTAATTTTTAAACGCATTTGTCCGTCTGCTTTCAAGACAATATCAGTCTCATTTTGAGAAAGGGCATATAATGCTTCTGGCTCTGCCGCCGCAGGAAAAATAGGCTGTAGGCGATAATGACCCGTTTGATCTTCAAAAACAAAAGAGAGCGAATTAGCTGTTATGCCTATCACACCTAAGGGTGTTCCCATAGCCACTTCCAAAGCATAAGATGCTGCGCGTGTCATGATATATGCACCATCGTTTATCAATATTTTCAGGTTTCCATTCTCTAACATGGTTGCTTCATTGAGATTGGCAATCTGTAATATCTTATTCAGGGCATCAGGGGCTTGTATCACGGGATGGGCTATCACCTCGCGTCCAGTGTGGGTTATAAAGGTGATTTTGTGCGTTGAGTCCACATATAATCCCATTGATAAATCTCGGATCATTTGCTTATTTGAGCTTTGCTTTATTTGCATGGGTAATACTGCAATGCGTAGTAAGTCAAGATCAAGCATTAAGTAACCCAATTCGCTATCTTGCGTTAATGCAAAACCAAAGTTATTTAATTGGGGTAAACCATTTATTGCCCCAAAAATACCGCCTATGGCACTTGGATATAGAAAATCATCGGCTAATTTGATAGCCTTTTGTCCAAAAATAGTGGTGGGGTATCGACCTAATAATTCGCTTAAATCAATACTTTGGGGTATTGAGCTATTATCTTCAAATCGCACACCTATTCCGAGTTTGGCACCAGGGCTGACATAAGAACCGTCACCAATGATGACATGTTCTAAGGAGGCATCCGCTGTGATCGTCACATTTGAGAGTTTCGCCGGTTTATTGGGATCGCCACTGGTTGGACCACTGATGACTCCGCCAGTGATTTTAGCATCGGGCAGTAGGGTAGTATCTCGTATTTCCCCCTGATTTTGAATTGTTCCGCCTAAAGTGACACCGACGACTATCCCAGTTGCTCCAATTGTGACATTTGACAAAGCAGGCATTTCTTCATTATTATCAATTATCAAAGAGCAACCTATAGAGGGACCAATTTCTGCCAGTTCACAGAGATTGCTGCTGATAATCACCACCGCTTCGCTCAGCGTACCGAGTTCTGCATTGTCACTTACTTGATTCAAGCTGAATTTAAATTGTCGGTTTTCATTATTTAGGCTTTCATTGGGTAGTAGGCGAACCATGATAGCTTGATCATTTTTGTCTCCGATGGACCAGGCTAAAGTGCCTGAAGTTGCCTTATAGTCTCGATCTGCTTTTGCGGTGTCATCGCTTGTCATATATTTCACGGAAACGGCTTTTGAAGTACTCCCTTTGCGCGTGCTCGTGATCATGACGATGGAATCATCTTCGCTCACTTCGTAGGTAGATTGGCTGAGCGATAGGCTGCTGTCATCATCTTGAATTTGGATATACACTTGCGCGTTATTTCCAAGCACTGCACCACCGATTGGCTTAGACAGCGTTACTTTTAAGCGTTCCGTTTTTTCCACACTATTATCGTTAATCAGGTTCACGCTAAAACTTTTCGTTTCAGTTTCGCCATCTTCCCAATGTAATTCTTCACTGTGAACGGCTGTATAGTCTTGATTGACAAGGGCGGTATCTTCTTCAATGCTATAGGTCAGCGATACTGCACCGTCACTACCCCGAGTACGGTTGACCGTCATGATTATACTACCATCATCTTCATTAGCATGATAGCTATTGGCAACCAATTGCAAAGTTCCGTGTGATAAAGTCGTTTTATCTTCTTCAGGCGGTGGTGTATTACCTTCTTCAGGCGGTGGTGTATTACCTTCTTCAGGCGGTGGTGTATTACCTTCTTCAGATGCTGGTATATTAACTTCGCTGGGTGGAGGAGTCTGATTATCTGTTGTATCAACAATCGTTACCGT
>QNES01000239.1 GCA_003645255.1 Gammaproteobacteria bacterium | reverse complement strand
TTGCTTTTACAGCCCAATCCGCCGGATACCCTTATCATAGATGAACCTGAATTAGGTTTGCATCCGTATGCGATTTCTGTATTAGCTTCTTTAATTAAAGCTTTTTCAAACGATAAGCAAATTATTGCATCAACCCAATCTGTCACTTTACTTGATTACTTTGAACCAAACGATATCATCGTGGCTGATAAAGAAAAAAATAGTTCTATTTTCAAAAGATTATCAAGTGAAGAACTAAAAGAATGGATAGAAGAATATTCTATGGGAGAAATCTGGGAAAAAAACATTATTGGTGGAAGGCTGGGATGTTAAATCTCACGTGCTTTTACCAATTATTTTTCACCCTATTTTTGTTCCTTGATGTGCTAAAGAAATCCGATTTTTGCCAAAAATCGGATTTCTAACCTTAGCTTATTAATGATTGGATAATCTCTATGGAAAATATAAATGAATAAAGTCACTGAACCCACTGTTTCAATCGTCACTTCCCTCTATAACTCTAGCCCTTACATAGAGGAATTTTATGTGCGGATAAAAAAAGCAGTCGAATCTATCACTGATCGTTATGAAATTATATTTGTCAATGATGGTTCACCTGATAACTCACTGGAAAAAGCAATTGCTATCCAACAACAAGATTCAAAGGTATCAGTAATAGAATTATCAAGGAACTTTGGGCAGCATAAAGCCAGTATGACTGGATTAGGATATGCAACGGGTGAATATATTTTTTTAGTAGAAGTTGATTTGGAGGAATTGCCCGAATGGCTCGTTGATTTTTATGAAAAATTAATTGAAGAAAAAGTTGATGTTATATTTGGTGTTCAAGATCAGCGCAAAGGGAATTTTTTTGAACGCTTATCTGGGGAATTGTTTTATAAAGTCTATAATAAACTTTCGGATGTCAAAATTCCGCCCAATCATATAACAGCAAGGCTTATGACAAAACAGTATGTTCAGTCATTATTGCAATATAAAGAACGGGAACTTTTTATTGGCGGTGTGTATGAATTAGTGGGTTTCAATCAAAAACCTTTTTTAGTGACTAAGTTAAGTCATTCGGAAACAACTTATAGCTTGATAAAAAAGCTGGAATTGCTTGTCAATGCGATCACTTCTTTTTCAAGTAAACCATTATGGCTCATTTTTTGGACGGGTTTTTTTGTTTCAATCTTTTCTTTCAGCTTCATTTTATATGTTGTATTCCAGAAGATTTTTTGGACAGTTGCACCCGGATGGACAAGTGTTATTGCTTCAATTTGGGCGGTAGGGGGGCTTCTTATGTCATCTATCGGGGTGATAGGAATTTATTTGAAAAAAATAATGGAAGAAGTTAAAGAACGCCCTTATACTACTGTTAAAAATGTGTATAGAAAATATGACTAATCGGTTGAAAAAAATTGGCTTTATCTTACTTAAGTTATTGATAACACTATCAATTTTATCATATTTGGTTTATAAAGCGGATTTTTCTGCCATTAACCAACTTTTATTAAAAATTGATATTTTATTATTTTGCCTATCTTTTATCATTATTATCAGTAGAGATATTTTTCTAGCTATGCGTTGGAAAATTCTATTAGCATTTCATAATAATCATTTTTCGAGTTTGCTTTTAACTCAATATTACTACATAAGTGCATTTTTCAGTTTATTTTTGCCGACAGCAGTAGGGGGAGATATTGTTAGATGGTATTATTTACATGACAATGGTATCAAACATAATCATGCCCTGAGTTCCATCTTATATGAAAGATTTTTAGGAATTATTTCACTGATATTTTTTGCATCCTTTAGTTTTTTTGTTGATTTTGAAATGGCTGGCAGTGATGTTATTAAAATAACAATGGTAATGATCCTATTTTTATGTCTTGCTTCGTTTGTGACTTTTTGGCATTTTCATAGACTTTTAAAATGGAAATGGCTTGCAAAGATACTATCTCGCTTTAAATCAATCGTTAAATTTATAGAAAACATAAAAGATTATAGTCAAAATATGCGCGTCGTCATAGTTTGTCTAATCTTATCTTTGATAGCTCAATTGATGGGGATTTTGGCTGTTTATCTTATAGCTTTATCATTGGGTTCTTCAGTCAATTTTTTGTATTTTATCGTATTTTTGCCTATTGTGTGGTTAGTTAGTATGATACCTATTTCTATTGGTGGTTTGGGTTTAAGAGAGGGGGCTTTTGTTTTGCTATTTATGTCAATAGGTATGCCAAAGGAAATGGCTATCGCTATATCTGCCCTGATTTTGTTGCAGATAATTGCTCATGGAATGTTGGGAGGTATTATTTTCTTGTTTTTTCAGAAAGGTAGCTTGAAAGAATTTCAAAATGAAATATCTAATTGAGTTAATTCCACTGTCATTTCAAATAACAAAGACTTTAGTTTCCGAAGCCATATTTGGCTATAAACTTATTGAACCTTATTTAATTAAAAAAAAATATTTGGATACTTGAGTGTGAATGAGAAAAAAAACGAGTAAATTCAGCTATTTAAAAGAAATTCATCTTAAAAATCAAACCGTTTTTCAACAAGCTGAATTGCATTTCACCCCTGGATTAAATGTGATTATTGGGGAAAATGGTACTGGTAAATCCCATTTACTCAAACTGGCTTATTCCATTTTGGCGGTGAGTGCTGATGAAGGTCGTAAACCTAATGTAGGTATGCCAACCAAGGTGCTTTTGCAAAGTCGATTGGCTGATAAATTGATTAATGTGTTTCGTCCTGAAACTTTGGGCAACTTGATACGACATGGGCGGAACCGTAAACGGTGTGAAGTATTCGCCCGTTTCGATAATCAGAAACTGGACATACATTTTAGCTTTTCTAGCCAGAGTAGAACGGAAGTGGTGCTTAAGTTGGTTCCCTCTATTTGGTTGGATAAGTCCCCCGTTTTTTTGCCGACTCGGGAATTATTGACTCTCTACCCCAACTTTGTTGCGGTTTATGAAAATCATTATCTTGAGTTTGAAGAAATTTACCGTGATACTTGTATTTTATTAGGTGCCTTACCAATAAAAGGTGGGCAAAAACGTGGGCAAAAACTGCTAACGCCCTTAGAAAAAGCGGTGGGAGGACGACTCTATCTGGATAATAATGGCCGTTTTTATCTGGTTATGCCCAATCTTGACAAGATAGAAATGCCATTGGTAGCAGAAGGAGCACGTAAACTGGGCATGTTGATTCAATTAATTTCCACTGGTGCTTTATTAGATAAGGGTTATCTCTTTTGGGATGAGCCGGAAGCCAATTTGAATCCACGTTTGCTTAAACTCACCGCCGAAGTGATTTTCCGTCTATGCCAGAATGGTATTCAAGTGTTCATAGCAACTCATAGCTTGTTTTTGCTCAGAGAGTTGGAAATTCTGCGGCAAAAAGCGGAATATAAACGACTGCCTTCACAATTTTTCGCACTAGAAAAACAGGAAGAAGGTGTGATAATCGAACAAGGAGAGGGTATTGAAGAGATCAATCCGATTAGGGTACTGGATGAAATGATCGAGCAATCTGATCGTTATATGGATATGGAATAGACATGGTGCAAAAAGTAGTTGAAGGTGCTTTGGTATTTGAATTTCCAGATAACTGGCGTGTGTCGAAATATGATGAGTGGACATATTATCGTAAACATTTTCAGAAATTGTTGCAAGGACAAAAGGCGATTGATATCATTGCTGTGGAACCAAAAAATCAATGCACATGGTTGATTGAAATCAAAGATTACCGCGCTAATCGCCGTCTTAAACACTCTGATCTGATAAATGAAGTTGCACAAAAAGTGCTTGATACGCTAGCAGGGCTATGGGGGGCGAAAATTAACGCGAGGATTCTTGCTGAAAAACAGTTAGCCATAGCGGCGGTAAAATCACAACAATTACGGGTTGTTTTGCATTTAGAGCAACCGTTGAAATACTCTAAATTGTTTCCACAAGTTATTGATTCTGCTAATGCTCAGGGCAAACTTCGCAAAATGCTTCGTGCGATTGATCCCCATGCTAAAATTTTTAACCAGCATAATACGCCAAAATATTTATGGCGTGTACGAACAAAATGATGAACATTAAAGAATATTTCCTTCCATTGAAGGATCATAAACGGATAGCAGATATTTCTACAGAAACTAAGGTTGACGTGGAGATACTGAAAAAACGTATAGAAACTTATGTTTCCGAAGCAATATTTGGTTATAAAATTATTGAGCCTTATTTAATAAAAAAGGATATTCGGATACTTGAGTGTGGAGGAGGATGGATGTTATTGCAATCTTATTTAAAATCAATAGGATATAATACAGTAGCATTAGAGCCACTTGGCAAAGGTTTTGATTTTTTTGGTACAGCAAAATCACAACTGCTAAGTTGTTTAAATAATCAAGACATCAATGTATTTGAGATTGGAATCGAAGAACTTGATTACAAAATACAGGGTGAATTTGATTTAATATTTTCAATCAATGTATTAGAACATGTAGATAATTTGGAAATGGCATTTAGTAAAATGTCAAATGTTCTTTCAAAAAGTGGCATGATGATACATCATTGCCCAAACTATTTTATACCTTATGAACCGCATTTTGGTATTATATACATTCACTGATTTAATCGTATTTAATGGTATTAAATAGAAGAAAATACTAAAGAACTTTGTCGTTCAAGCAATCTACAATTCTTAGGTATTGATGAAAAAGGTTCCCCAGG
>QNES01000238.1 GCA_003645255.1 Gammaproteobacteria bacterium | reverse complement strand
GATTGTGGGTAATCTGCGCGAACTTCTTTTACGACAAAAAAATCGCCAACCAGTCTATTTGGATAAGAATCTGCAAAAAGCCTGTTTTTATCTACAAGCCTTATTTCCCTATAAAAACAAGTTCGTTATTCCTGAAAGTAAGGCAGTTATTGAGGCGTTAGCACAGGAAATAAATGCCCGTATTAAAGCAATAGCAAAGAAATCCGATTTTTTGAAAAAATCGGATTTCTCAAATTGTGCTCTAATCATCCAAGAAAAGTCTTCCTCAGCAAAGAAATCCGATTTTTTGAAAAAATCGGATTTCTCAAATTTTGCTCTAAGCATCCAAGAAAAGTCTTCTTCTTCATTAGAACAACAGGCTTGGTATTTATATGACTACGACTATATTTTCATTGAAAATTCCCTCTATAAAACCCATAGCCATCTTATGCCCGCCGATGCAATTGTGTTGGATGCCCATTGGCAAAGCAGTGCCCATGCGTTTCGCCATCAGGCGCACTGGCAAGGGCAACAATACTTAAAACAGCGAAATCAGGAATTGATAAATTCTTTTGACATTCAGCAAAATCGTTTAAACTTCTTGCAAAGCCGCGATTGGGCTGATGAAGTCGCCTGGCGATTAGAACGAGAATACTGGTTGCGCTTTCTAACTGATCGTCGCCAAAGAAACCGCAAAGGTCAAAAAACACGCATCGAAGAACAGTTACAACGGCTATTCCCACAATCAGAAGCCGCAGAAGGGCGTATCTATCAGATTCGCAATATCGCTTTTCCATCCGTGTTAGAAGCCCTATCAGGTGAAGGAATTACTAAGCATCGCAAAGATATGCCCACCACCCTAAACCAAGGCTTTAAACTAAAAGAACTGCAATGCCGATATACCACCCTAACTTATCAGCACCGGATGCACCCAGCTATTGCTGAGTTTTCGCGAAAAATGTTTTATACCCCGAAAAGTGGTGAACATCGGGTACAATCTCTGTTAGATGGGCATGATATGGCAAACAAAAGGACTTGGACTTATCGACAATATCCAAAACATCGTTACTGGCTAAACGTGGTGGGAAAGGTAGTAAAAAATGCCAATCAAAAAGAAGTCGATGCGATTCGTAAAGAATTGGAAGCCTTTATGCAGTGGGCAACCAAAAATCCTCATCCCGAAACAACAGTCTGGGAAATTGCTATTTTAACTTTTTACAAAAAACAAGAAACTACGCTGCGTGAAATGCTGAAAAAACTAACGGGTACCAAAGCCTATAGCCGCTTTCCGTTAAGAGACAAAAACGTGCTGATTAAACTGGCAACAGTCGATTTCTTTCAAGGGCAAGAAGCCGACTTGGTATTTCTTTCTATGGTGAATACTCATCGAGATGGTTTTCTGGACAGCCCTAACCGTTTAAATGTCGCAGTCACTCGCGCCCGTTACCAACTCGTTATTGTTGGAGATCGTAACTATTTTTCAGAAAAATCAGAGACATACGAATTAAATAAATTGGCTAAGACATAATTATTAAGGAAAAACCATCAATGAATTTGAAAGTCACTCTAACACGCAAAATAAATGCTCGGCGCTTTACCTTTCTAGGTAAACTCCATGTTTGGGAAAAGCGTGAGGATATCCAGAATGTATTACAGAAATTGCAAAGTAAAACCGAAAACTTTGCTAATCTGCCTATCCGTTTGCAAAAATATCTTAAACGGGAAGGGTTAATAAAACAAAGTACGCTGACTGAAAAAGCCGAAAATGTTTTGAAAACCGGCGAGTTTCCACTATTGGAACAAGGGATCTACAATATTTGGTATATCCAACAAGACTCATTAATAGATACCTGCCCGATCATGATGCAACGTATTCAGGCAACGGGTAAATATCAATCAAGTGAAATACAGGGAAAACTGCAAGTACTCCCAGATGAACTCGAATTTAGTCAAGCCATGCCTGTCATCGAGGTGGATAAAGCGTTGGAAAATGAATCAAGCGCCCCTATTAATATAGAACGCTTAAAAATTCAAGACAAACAAGGCATTTTAGGAAAAACGCACCTGATTACATTAACATGGCATTGGGATGATATTTTCCAAAATCAAAGCCAGACTCAATTGAAAGGTGTTGTTGATGTGCCGCTTTATAATAATCGTAAAGAGCAAAAACGCAATAAAAACAATTCAGTTCAGCTTGACTTATCACAGTCTTATGACTGTAAATTAATGCCTGTATTAATAGCATTATTGCGACAAACCGCCAAGATGGCTTGGCAAGAGGCTCACCAACGGGCTATGATTACCCTTGAACAATTAAATCAATATCAAGAACAATGCCCACAGATAAAAACGGGATTTATTCTTGATGAACTGAAATGTGGGCATTTCGATTCAGAGCAATATGGGCGGTTTGAATCGGCTAAAATAGAACAATTACCTGTTATGCCTGCGACACCTGCGGATGCAAAATCATGGACAAAACAACTCTTGGTAGAAGATTGGAAAAAAGAGTATCAACGCGAAAATGATTTGTTGGATTCACAACGCAAATGGTACGAACATCCTGCCATTCGCCCTTATGCCTTACAACCCCGTGAAGCCGATGAATGGATACCACAACTTTTTCCACAAGCCGAAGCTTTTTGGCACATTGCAGCACCATTTGACTTGAATCCGTCTTAGAAATTAGAAATCCGATTTCTTGAAGAAATCGGATTTCTTTGGCATTATTGAGAACATTTATGATTAACCCTAAAACAGAAACCTTTACCTGCTCCTTTTCTGAATATCGCTTAGAAGATATTCTGGAAACTATCGGTAATGATACGCCACTTCAATTGACAGGCGTACATCTAAGTTTTCCTATTCAAAAAGACTGGCTAGAAGAAATCACCACGTCTGCACAAAAAACGCTATTGATTGCCAGTGACAAGCTAACGGATAACAAATTGCTCAAATACTGCCAAGCGTGTTTTCAAAGAAAAGTTCGTGTTTACCTATTACTAGGCAAACCCGAAGATTCTGAAGAAGCAATTCGCTTATTGTCGGGGCATTGTTTAATTCGCACAGGTGTCAAACAGGCGGGTTCCCTATTGATGGCGGATAACCGCCAAGGATTAGTTTTGAGTCGTTCATTGGATGGTGAACTTCAAACAACGACGGGGTTACGATTAGTTTCAGCACAACTGACTGATTGTTATCGCTATTTTTGTCGGTTATTTTGGAATCAAGCCAAACAGGAATATCTGTTACCTAATCAACACCGAGCAGTCAAAGCTTCTCCTTTTGGAGAAATTGCCATTCAAAGTGAATGCCACGATCCTAAATTACTATTAAAGACAATTCAGAAACAATGGACAAATAGTGAATTGGCTACCCTTTCTGAACTGCGCCAAGAAAAATGGTTAGGTTATACCTTGAATCCGTTTTCCACTACAGAGGGACAACACATTATTAATCTAAATAATGCTGATGTTGCTTCTTTACAGACATTAGTGAAGCACTGCACTCAACTCGCTTGTGTGGAACAACCTTTGTCAGATATGGTTTTATCAACCGGTGGCGAGGTATTGTTTCTACCCAAAAGCACTTTGCAACAAAATACATCTGCTTGGGTAGTTAAATTGCTAGAGGAGCAAATTGGGGAAGCCAAAGCATTTTTGGAGAAGTTATGGGAACAAGCACCGCTCCGTTATCAAGAAACGTGCTTACTTCAAGAGATGGTTTACCCCTTTCGTTTTTTAGATAAACCCAAAAAGGTTTATCAATGTCAAGATTGGCTTGAACACCGCTTAGGAGATATTTATCTGGATTCCATGACAACCTTTATGAACCCAGATATTGATTCGCTGACTTACGATAGCACTCAATTCAATCGTGAACGCATCGCACTTGAAATAAAATTTTCTGTCACATTGCATCCGCCTTATTTACCAATGGATGCTAAATTAGATGAACTCCATCATCAATGGGAACTGGCTCAACAAAAATGGAAGCGAAAAATCGATACTTTGCGCGGCTTGCTGAAGAAAGTGGAAGAACAAGAACTGTCTTTCCAAGGCAAAGTAAAAAGCTTCTTGCGAACCCTGTTGACCGGCAATATACAATGGAAACTGACACAAGATAAACAAATCACTGAACTCGCGCAGTGGTCACCATTCTATGTGGATGAGGTTGAACGCCAAGAAAAACTTGATGCCGTTAATAAAATAACTGATAAGTTGCAACGCAAACTGGGCAACATGCAAGAAGAACAGGATAAGGCTGAACAACACATTGTCTGGGAAGAAAAGCGGAATGATTTGAAAAAGCAATTAGGCGAGGCACAAAAGCATCGTGATAAATGTATTCAAGACTGTGAACAATTTGAGGTGGATTATAAACTTCAAGAACAGAAAAAAGCGGCGGAGTTGGAAGCACAATGGCAAATTTTTGTTAGCCAAACGATAAGTGAAAATGCTTGTACAAGGATCATGAAAAATCACAGTGCCAAGCCACAGGATTGGCCAGTTCAGTTTAAAAATGCGCTAACCGATAAGGATTCAGATAAGCATAAAAACCTGAAAAAACAGATGTCTGTATTGCAAGCTCAACAAATCATCGATCTGATAGAATTGAAATCTTTTTTCAATGCTTTGAATAAAGATGAGAAAACAGAAGCCAAGCGTATCAAGGAAATCCTGTCTATTTTTAGGAATCGCAGTCAGACAGAAAAGGAAAAACTTGACAATAAGTTAAAG
>QNES01000237.1 GCA_003645255.1 Gammaproteobacteria bacterium | reverse complement strand
GTAGGTACAGTGTTTTAACATTTTTTACCCGAAAAGAAATCCGATTTTTGAAAAAATCGAATTTTTACTGATTCTAAATTTTAAAGTATCACCGGTTGATGATTTGCATTTTTAGACATAAAAAAATTGATTCGTTTCACCCAAAGCAATCCCATAAAAAATCCAACCAAGCCGGCTAACACTGTTAAAATTTCAGAGTGATGCCATTCCCAAATTGTCACCCATATTTCATAGCCAATTGCCCCCACAAATAAACCAAGCAAAGGGAGCAAATATAAAATCAGTGAACTTTTAAGTAAAGCCTGCTCTTGCAAACCTATCACAACCCGATCACCCACTTTTGCTCCCCTTAAATTTATGACTTTTAGCCGCGTCTCTTTTTGCCCTAGCACAAAGGATAAACTTCCTATGCCACAGCCCTTAGCAGCACATTGACTACAATGACGGGTACGCCGAATTTGTATAATAGCAAATTTATCGTCTATTTCAACAACGATACCAGATTCTTTTAGCATATTTTAGATTGAAAGTACAAGATTAGCGAAATAATTTTTCATCTGCTCGAATTATTTTAGATCATTTATGACAAAAAAATATACCATCATATCAAGCCTATCAAAAATACTATTTAATGTTGATATTTAACGACTGTCAGATTAAAATTTATAATACCGATAAAAAACAGGAATAGTTTTATGCGTATTAACAGTCGTTGGAGTAAACAAGATAAAGAACGAACACTTGAAGATATCGCTAATGCTTTAAGTTTTATCAATTGGAAAATCGCAACTAACGGTGTATTAGAATTAGAAAATAAGGGCTATCAAACAGATAGCAATGCTCACCGCCTTCAAATAATTGGCGAATTTTTCGCCTTTTTGCTTCAGGTGGCTGATAGATTGGTTTATGAAAAATTGGAAGTAGAAGAGCGACAGCGTTTTATTACTGCCCTAGCATCGCGTATGGTAGATATTTTTATAGATAATCAAGGCGATACATTAGGGGAAAGTAAGCACCGTCAAACCTTTATTGACTTGTTGAACCAACGAGCGGAAGATTATGCTGAGTTAAGTTTCCGCAATGGTGAAGCCGGGTTTGATTTTCTGCGTTATTTTGGGGAACAAGTAGCGGCATGCATGACTGAAAAACACTTTGTAAGTCAACAAGTTATGGATGTGGAAGGACCGAATGCCATTCAGCTGTTTAAAAAAAGTATGACGGAATTGTTTAATTACTGAAATAAACCATGTTTTTTGAAAAAATTGGGTTTTTAAAATTAGGCTCAAAATTTCTCAAAACCTGTTATAATTTAAACTTCTTTAAAATTACCTACAATTGGAGATTTTTTTACAACGATGAAAAATACTAAAATGATGGTTAATGCGGCACTAGCCAGCATATTGGCAATGGGTTTAAGCATGGTATCCACAAGTGCCATTGCTGGAAAAGCAGGATTTGAAAAATGTGCAGGTATTGCCAAAGCCGGTATGAATGATTGTGGTGCAAATGACCATGCTTGTGGTGGTGCTGCGAAGACCGATGGTGATCCAGAAGAGTGGATTTATGTGCCAGAAGGAACTTGCAAAAAGATTGTGGGTGGAGTAGTTAAAGATGCACCTAAAGAAGAAGCCCCTAAAGCTGAATAGAAGTAATTGTCAGTAAATTTGAGACCTGACAGGTTTTTTAAACCTGTGAGGTCTTTTTGAGTTTAAAACCTGTCAGGTTTTTTCGCGACTAAGCAATAATTTTTCATAATGATTCGTCGAACACTGATTCAATTATTATCCATTTTAGTACTCTATTTCATCACTTATGGCACTTGGTGTAAGGATTTCGATAAAACTTTGAATTGGCAAAAATGGTCACCCAAGGTTTTTGAACAGGCTCAAGAAAAAGGGCAATTAGTATTGTTGAATTTAACCGCGACAGGGTGCACATTTTGCCGCAAAATGGATGAAACAACCTATAAAAACCCACAAGTGATTGAAACCATCAATCGTAACTATATTCCGGTACATGCCAATGAAGAATTTTACCCAAAATTGGCAAAACGGTATGAAAACTACGGGCGACCGGCTACAATCATTTTTGATGGAAATGGGACTGAAATTATCAAACGTCGAGGTTATTTGCGTCCCCAATGGATGGTTTGGCTATTAGAAGCGGTCGCTCAAAATCCTTCGCCTAAAGCTCATCAGTAGAGGGGTTAAAGCCTATCGTCCAAAAGACCTGACAGGTTTTTAAAACCTGTCAGGTCTGTCGCTTCCCATTAACTATACTATGAACAGACGCTCCTTTCTTATTCAAACCGGTAGTACCATCACTGCTACATCAACGCTATTTTCCCTGAACATTGATGCAGCAACGCTATCAAATCTTCAGACTATTCAAGGTGCCTGGCTTTCCCAGCAACAGTGGCAAACATTAGCAGTGGTACAAGAACATTTATTCCCATCAGAATCGGATGCACCTGGGGCAAAAGAAATTCAAGCCACGCATTACCTCAATGTCATGCTAACCCATCCTAAATCGGACGCAACTGAGCGCGATTTGATTAAAAATGGCATTGTACAAATTGACAAAATTGCACAAGATAGCTACAGCAAGTATTTTACCCTTTTATCAACAGAACAACGTGAAGCCGTTTTGCGCCACCTTGAAACTGAAAAAAGCGGTAAGCAATGGATTCGCCTCCTGCTTGAATACATTTTTGAAGCATTATTGAGCGATCCGATTTACGGTGGTAATCCAAATGGCATTGGTTGGAAATGGCTTGCTCATCAACCTGGCTTTCCTGCTCCACCTAAAAATAAAAGGTATTATTTGCTATGAGTTACGATTTTGATGTATGTGTTATTGGTAGTGGTGCCGGTGGGGGACCAGTCGCGTTTACGCTGGCAAAAGCGGGCTATTCGGTGCTGGTACTTGAAAAGGGTCCCTGGTTAACAGAAAAAGATTTTTTCAAAGATGAACTAGCTTGTTGCCGCCGCAATATCTATACCTCAAACTTACGCGAAGAACCCCATGTAGTTGAAATGGAAACAGATGAAGGCGGTTGGACGAGTCAATCTACCTATCAATCAGGTTGGAATTTTTGGAATGGTAATTGTGTGGGAGGCTCCAGTAATTTTATGAGCGGATTTTTTCACCGCTTAAAACCAGTTGATTTCAAATTGCGAACCGTTTTTGGCTCCATTGAAGGTGCCGATGTGGCAGATTGGCCCATTTCTTATGCCGATTTGGAACCTTACTATGATAAAGTTGAACGCGAAATCGGCGTATCAGGCCGACTCATTTCCCACCCTCACGCTGAACCACGAAGTCGCCAAGATTTTCCTTATCCGCCAACTGCCGAACATCCTATTAGCAAATATATAGATGAAGCCTGTGGTCAGATGGATTTACATTCTATCCCCATGCCCCGTGCGATTTTACCGTATTCTGCTTTGGAGCGACAAGGTTGTAGTTATAATGGTTATTGTGGAAGTTATGCTTGTGCGACTGGGGCTAAGGGCAGTTCACGGGCAGCGTTATTGGATCGAGCAGTGGCAACAGGATTTTGTCAAATACGACCCAATGCAATGGTAAGCCGTATAATCAGCGATCAAACTGGCAAAATTACCGCAGTAGAATATTATGATAAAAACGGACAACGACAACTTGTCGATGCAAAAATAGTGGTTATCGCTTGTCAAGCAATAGAAACGGCGCGATTACTATTAAACTCCCCAGGACCAAAACATCAAAACGGTTTAGCAAACAACAACCACTTAGTGGGAAAAAATTTACTATTTGCGGGCGGCGGTGCCGGCTCTGGACGACTCCCTTATGCTAAATTCAGTCCAGCAAAAGCGGCAGAATTGCGCCAATTTGCAGGACCTTTTGTCAATCGTTCCATACAAGATTGGTATATTATTGATGATCCGACATTTGGAGTACGCCAAAAGGGCGGTACAATAGATTTCGTGCATTTACACCCCAACCCGATTGCTAGAGCCACCAGACAAATTCGGGGAAGATCAGGTTTGCTTTGGGGCAAACCGTTAAAGGAAAAAGTAAAGGCGCATTTTTTGGAAGGAATTTATCTCAAAATAGAAGCCTTTTGTGATTGGTTACCAATACCGGATTGTTATGTCACCCTTGATCCAAGCGTCAAAGATAAATGGGGATTACCGGTTGCCCGTATTCGCGTTGGTTTTCATGTACGCAATTTACAAGTAGGTTGGTATCTTGCGGAACGAGGCGCGGAAGTCCTTAAACAAATGGGGGCTGAAAACGTTATTTCGTTTGCTGCCGGTGCGCCACCGACTAACTTAGTTGCCGGTGGCTGTCGTTTTGGCAATGATCCAAAAACATCGGTTTTAAATGCCAACTGCCGCGCTCATGAAGTTGAAAATCTCTATATCACTGATGGGAGTTTTATGCCAACTGGTGGGAGTGTTCCTTATACCTGGACAATTTATGCTAATGCTTTTCGGGTGGCGGAAAATATTGTGGAGCAGCTAGGTGGTAACAAATAACGTCTATTTAAGAATTATACTACTAACGGGTAATTTTTGGACTTTTTTTAACGGTTGGTGGGCAAAAAAAAGACTTTGCCCACCCTACATAACTGAAATAAGCGGATTTCTAACAAGGAGAACTCACCATGCCAACCGCACCGATGTATCTGAAACCCGACTCCACTTATTTTCCCAGGGAAAAACCAACCTCTATCGATATTTGGAATAAACGTTCTGAATCTC
>QNES01000236.1 GCA_003645255.1 Gammaproteobacteria bacterium | reverse complement strand
TATGGAAAATAGGATTAATAACATGTCAAAAAACCTTAATATTCTAATTGTTGATGACAATAGAAATAACCTGTTTACTTTACATACGCTCATCAATGAACATATCGACGCACACATTTTGGAGGCGGAATCGGGAGTTCTTGCCCTACAAACCCTTCTGCAAGACGAAGTAGATTTGATTATCCTTGACGTACAAATGCCAAATATGGACGGTTTTGAAACCGCTAAATTAATTCGCTCGCGAAAAAGGACTCAACATATTCCAATTGTATTTTTAACGGCGGCTTATAAATCGGAAGAATTCCAACAAAAAGGTTTTGCTATCGGGGCAGCCGATTATTTAACAAAACCGATTGATACGACTCAACTCATTAGCCGAATTAAATCCTATATACGTTTTATTGAACAAGAACGTCAACATAACCAAGATTTGGAATATAAAGTTACCGAACGCACGGCTGAACTTTTAAAAACTAATCAAAAACTTAAACAGGAAATTACCGAAAGAAAACAAATTGAGAAAAAATTACAAGAAACACACGAGCAATTGGAGCAGAGAGTGCAAGAACGAACAGCAGAACTTTCTGCCACTAATCATCAACTTAAAACAGAAATTAATGAACGCAAACTGGTTGAAGCAGCCCTAGAACGTCTTAATCGACAAACACAACTGATTTTAGAATCTGCCGGGGAAGGTATTTTTGGTTTAAATTTGCAGAAAAAAATTGTTTTTGTTAACCGGGCAGCGGCTAAAATGCTTGGATATCAAGCTGAAGAATTGATTGGTGCTCATCAACATACGCTTATTCATTATAAGAAAAAGGATGGCACCCCCTATTCAGTCCACGAATGTCCCATTCAGGCAGCCTATTTGGATGGTAAAAGTTGTCACAGGGATGATGAAGTTTTTTTGCGCAAGGATGGTAGTTTTTTTGCGGTGGAATATATATCCACTCCTATCTTAGAAAATGGTCAAGTCACCGGTGCAGTAACAACTTTTCGTGACATCACAGAACGTAAACAAGCTGAAGCGGCTCTTGAAGAAGCTAAAAATACTGCTGAAAACGCTCGCGCCCTTGCTGAAGCCGCTAATCTGGCTAAAAGTCAGTTTTTAGCCAATATGAGCCATGAACTACGGACACCCCTAAATGCCATCATTGGCTATAGTGAAATGTTAAAGGAAGAGTCTGAAGAACTTGGACAAGAAACTTTCATTCCAGACTTGCAACGAATACGTTCAGCAGGCAAACAATTATTGGATTTGATTAACGATGTATTAGATTTATCTAAAATTGAAGCGGGTAAGATGGAATTGTATCTTGAAACTTTTGAATTGGCGACTGTTTTCAAGGAAGTAGTGAATACAATTCAACCATTAATTGAAAAAAAGGACAACACCTTCACCGTTATAAGCGAAGACGTACTAGGTGAAATGTATGCTGATATGGCAAAATTACGCCAAATTTTATTAAATTTGCTCAGTAATGCTTCTAAATTCACTGAAAAAGGCGTTATTTCTATAGAAGTATCTCGTGAAACAGATGATGATGAAGATTGGATTCGTTTTTGTATCACCGATGATGGCATTGGAATGACAGCCGAACAGCAAGATAATCTATTTCGTCCTTTTATGCAAGCTGATTCATCAACAACCCGTAAATACGGTGGAACTGGCTTAGGTTTGGTCATTACAAAAAAATTTACAGAAATGATGGGAGGCACTATCCATGTTGTTAGTGAATTTGGGCATGGTAGCATGTTTATGCTCCTATTACCTGTCATCGTCACTGAAACCGTCATACCACCCGTTGAAGATTTTGTATTAGATGGTGAAGGTATCGTCTTGGTGATTGATGACGATGTTATGGTGCTGGAATTGCTCAAAAATTACCTAAGCAAATTAGGTTATGCCGTCGCTGTGGCAGCTAGTGGAAAAGAGGGACTGAAATTGGCGAAAAAATTGCGTCCTGATGCGATTATTCTTGATGTCAATATGCCAGCCGTAAATGGCTGGAAAGTTCTTTCGATGTTGAAAAGTAATCCTCTTTTGGCAGACATTCCAGTGATTATAATATCAATTGAAGCACGTCATGAAAAAGGTTACGCACTAGGAGCGACTGATTATATGGTTAAACCGATACATCATGAACAATTAGCGATCGTTTTAGAAAAATACCATATTGGTGATAATTCCCCGGGTTTAATCATGCTTATTGAAGACGATACCATTATTCGCGAAGTAGTAGCAGAAATGATCAAAAATGCCGGATGGCAAGTTTTCAAAGCAGAAAACGGCAAAGTGGCTTTAGAACACCTTGATAATAAAAAGCCACTGATGATTCTACTAGATTTAAATATGCCTATTATGAATGGATTTGAATTTTTAACTCATTTACGCAAAAATGACAAATGGAATTCTATTCCGGTAATTGTTTTAACATCCACTCATCTAGATGCCGAAGAACAAGCCCGTTTACAGGGCAATCAGGTAGAAACTATCCTTCATAAAGAAAGTTATAAGCGTGAAGAGTTACTATGGCAAATTCATCAACTGATTGCCAATTCAAAATAATTGTTAACTGATAACTGACATGATACAATATTTGGAATTAATGCACGACGTTTTAAATAATGGGGTTAAGAAAAACGATAGAACCGGTATCGGAACCCTCTCAGCCTTTGGGCGACAAATACGCTTTGACTTATCCGAAGGCTTCCCACTGCTCACAACTAAAAAATTACACACTCGGAGCATTATTTATGAACTATTATGGTTTCTACGTGGAGATACCCATACTCAATATCTTAATGAGCACGGTGTACATATCTGGGATAATTGGGCAGACGAAAAGGGCAACTTAGGTCCCATTTATGGTAGCCAATGGCGATCATGGACCATATCAGATAATCAATCCATTGATCAAATAAGCCAAGTTATTACCCAAATCAAAAATAACCCTGATTCACGACGATTGATCGTTTCCGCCTGGAATGTGGCAGATTTACCTAAAATGAAACTTGAACCGTGCCACTTATTATTTCAATTTTATGTCGTTGAAGGAAAATTATCTTGTCAACTCTATCAAAGATCATGCGATTTATTTTTAGGTGTTCCCTTCAATATTGCCAGTTATGCCCTACTAACCAGTATGATTGCCCAACAATGTGATTTAGCCCTTGGAGACTTTATTTGGACCGGCGGCGATGTTCATCTTTATATGAACCATTTAGAACAAGCGGCATTACAATTAATGAGAACACCCTATCCTTTACCCCAATTAAAAATTAAACGTAAACCCGATACGATTTTTAATTACCAATTTGAAGATTTTGAAATACTGGATTATCAAGCTTATCCACATATTAAAGCACCGATAGCTATTTAGGCTTACCATAAGTAAGGGCAATCACACGCACTTGCCCTGTATACATTCACCAAATTAACTCGTTAGCTGCATTGAAAATGTTACAAACATTTAAAGCCAATTTAAAAGGTAATCACTTAGAATGGTTGGATGCTCAACCAATATTCAGGAATGAACCTAATAAAAATTTATCTTCTGAACACAAATTAATAGAAATCACAATCAGTAACTTTAAAACATTTTATGACTTTAAAATAGATGGCTTAACGCAAATCAACTTGATTTCTGGAAAAAACAATGTTGGAAAAACAACATTCCTAGAATCTTGCTATATCAATTTGGTTAGCAATGATATTAAACATGACATGAGCTACTTCGTTAAGCTCATGAGCTTAGAATATTCTGATTTTAGAAATGCTAAGAATTTAGATAACATCAGCATTAATTCAAATATTAACCAAATCGCTGTTAATATCAATGATGATTCTATCAATATAGAAATAAATGGAATCAGTAAAACTTACCCTCGCTATGAAATACAAAAATTGATGGGAAATGGAACGGCAACTTTTGATAGCAGCAACATTCAGTTTATACCTTCTTCTCCTATCAATAATGATTCATTATCATTTTTGTTTTCAAAAATTCAAATAGCTAGAAAGAAGGATTTACTTAATAAATCTCTAACTGAAAATTTTGATGAAAACATAGTCGAATTTGACATCATTTTGGGTATTCCGAAACTATTTATTTTAAATAGAGATGAAGGTTGGGTACCTTTATCTGAATTTGGAGAAGGCATAAAAAGATTTATTACCATAATTTGTGCTATTTGGGCTTCGCAAGAGGGTGCTTGTTTTATTGATGAAATTGAAGATGGCATTCATTATCTTCACTATAAAAAGTTATGGAACATTATTTTTAAGACCGCTCAAGAAGCTAACTGCCAAATATTTGCTTCTACCCATTCAAAAGAAATGATAGAAAGTTATTATAAAGAAGCCAAAAAATTAGACATAAAAGATATTTCTTTTACGACTTTGGTTAGAAACAAAAAAAACAATATAAAAGCTATTACATATAATTTTGACTGGTTTAGCCATGAGATGTCTCAAAATCATGAGGTGAGGGGAAAACAGATAAAAAATTTATTTTAGCTACGTTATAATTTCCATAGTTACTACGGACATCTATAGACATTTACGATCATCTTCCTAAAAACATCAGAAAGAAAACCTATGTCTTGGCATTAACGCAATGCTCTTATTGATTATTGGCTTTAATGCCAAATCACCAACTACTTTTCTAGCAATACCAATTGCACCATTGCAATCGGCATTTATTAACCTCCCATTTGAAGATTGAAACAATCCACGCTTAACACGTTTACCCAAACTGGGTTTTTTGATCTGATTTGAG
>QNES01000235.1 GCA_003645255.1 Gammaproteobacteria bacterium | reverse complement strand
TTTATGGGTAAAGAATCATCTTGATCATTACAAAATTTAGACTTTATTTTTAACTGTTGGTGGGCAAAAAAAACTTGCCCACCCTACATAAAAGCCCAAATTTCAGCCGTTTAAAGTATAAGCAACTTCTTCCCAATGAATCAGTTCCCAGCCACTAAAAATTAACATCACCAATCGTAAATTGACACCCTGATTACCCTTAATAACTCGTGAATCTGTTGCATATTGTTGAAGTTGATTTTTGGCTTCCTTAATCTTTTCTTGGAGCAATTTTTTTGTAAAATCGCCTCGCGTGATGTATTTCAGTTCAATTAAATAAGCATATTTGACTTTTTCATATTTAGCAAAAAATGGCTCAAGGTATAAATCGACAAACCCTTTTCCCATTTCTTCCCGCGTGATATAATAATCTGTCACGTTCAAGTAAGCTAACAAAAAGGTTTGGATCACTTTTTCTCCGCTCAAATAATCGCGAATAGAAGTTTGCTTTTCCACTTCACTCGCTAAAAATTCAAACACTGGTTGCCATTCACCGATATACGCCATGTTACGAACCAAATTAGCAAACTGCCATAAATCAATGCTAAACACATCGACATCTTCATAGCCATCGCGCAAATAACTATACATCAATTTCTGAACAGTACGATTGGGAATAATCAGTTCTTCTTCACCTCGGTAAGTTAACAAACCAAAATAGTACAATAACGAGATAAAGTTATTCGGTTTGATTAAATCTTCTACTGAAAAGCTGGTAGCAATCTCAGCATTAATCTGCCCAGTTTCGATAATCGCATTTAAACGACTAAAGTTGCCATTGAGTCGCCTATTCAAAACCATTAAATGGCGTAGTTTGCCATAATCGACTTTGATATTGGGATCAACCATCTCATCAGGAATGGCTTCATAAGCGATGATGTTTTTCAAGAAGTAAAGCACCATATCAGTATTAAAGAGATGATTTGAAGCCCTTTTTGAAAAAAGGTAATTGCCATACCATACTTTCATAAGAGCGAGCGTTTCATTCAAATCCGGTAATGTGTAGCCATGATCTTGATAATACGCCAATATCTTCGTCACATCCCGTTCGTTAAGCCCCAAAACTTCGTTAAAGCTTGGATATAAACTAATATTTATGCCGATATTAAAACCACTGGTAACATCATCCATTGTAACGGGTGAAACGCCAGTGATAAACATACGACATATACCAGCGTCAACTTGATTAGTGCCACCTTTCAACACACTAAAGAAAAATCGAAAAAAACCGGTGCCGTGCGTTAATTTTTGATAGTGGCTTTGTCCAGCTATCGCCAAAATCGTATTAGTGAAATTATCGTACTCATCAATCACAACATAAACTTTAAGCCCTTTCATGCCAACATAATTCAACAGAAATTCTAGCTGTTGGTGAACTTCTTGATGGCTTTCCATCATTTTAAAATAGCTATCATCAAGAAATGCCTTGTATTTTTCACCAAAAAAGAAAAAGCAATTTTTGACATGCCCATTAAATGAAGCTTCAACCTTGTCAATTTCAGGGTTAACTTGGGAAAAGTCAAATTTCAAAATGAGATGGGCATTTTTTTCAGGTGTGGGATGAGCATAAATATTGGTATCGGCAAACAAAGCCTCAAATTCTTCAGCCCGTGCAATGTCATAATAGCATTCCAACATGCTCAATAGCGACGATTTACCAAACCGGCGGGGGCGAATGAGAAATAGAAAATCACCGGCGGATTCAATTTGTGGAATATAGTGAGTTTTATCCACATAGTAGGCATTTTTTTGCTGAATAGTTTTATAGCTTGATATGCCATAAGGTATTTGTTTCATTAGTCTTAAACTCCATAATATTGTACTTGCATATTTGCTTAAATGTCGATATCTAATACTCAAGGCTTGCACAAAATACTATTTCTAAGGGCAACATAAGGTATAAAAATCCCATTTAAAAAAAAAGAGTATTTCGGGCAAGCCTCCCATATTAAAACAACTGCTCCTCCGGCATCACGCTGGATTGGCGAACCGTCTTCTTTGCATTAGATAAACGACTGGGTGTCAAATCGTAGGGCGACGGTGGACTGCCCGCAATGGGGTGAATATCAAAACGGCTACGATTGATATATTCTTCCCATGAATAGACGGAACAAGGGTCTTTTGATGAAGTACCTGTATCTATGGGCGTGACGGGCAATGTTAACAAGCCTTCGGTCACATTTTCACTGGGTGAATCAATTTCTACATCGCCATCTATGCCTAATCTTGATGAGGCACTGATTAAACTATCGAAAGATTTAATGAAATGGTCAGCTACAATACGAATATTGCCACCATGACCGGCATCGGCTTGGGCTTTAATTTTGCCTTGGTTCAACACTACAAATACGGGATTTTCAATGGTGATATTGCCACCATCACCGGTACCACCATGAACACTGGTAGTAATTTGCCCTTCTTGCAAAAATAGTCGGTTTGGAACAGTGATAGTTATATTGCCACCGGTTGCGTGTTCGCTAGAGGTAGTAATTGTGCCATTACCGCTTAAATTTATCGTATTGGCTTGTATAACAACATTGCCTGCATTACCGGTTCCCATAGCATTAGCTGTAATTGCGGAGCCATCATTAATGTTAAGATGATTGGTTTCCACTTTTACATCCCCACCTTGCCCAATACCCAAGGAATTAGTAGAAATAGCACTCGGTAAACCATGATCATCTTGACCGGAAATGGTAATATTATCTGTAGCAATAACGTGTATATTGCCACCGGGTCCTTGTCCAATAAACAGTTTTTTTCCAAAAAAACCACCACTACTACTATTAATTTCAGAACCGGCTCCCAAAAATAATTTTTTTACCGTTACATTTATATTTCCAGCCGCACCTTTATTACCTGTACCAGCAGTAATTCCGCCCCGCCCATCTAAAATGAGATTATTAGCAACAATAGAAGTGTTGCCGGCTGTACCTTTTCCATAACTAACACTACTAATAGCAGATTGATTATTCTCAATCAAAAGTCCAGTGTTGCCTTCTACGAAAAAACCTGCGCGTCTTCCAATTATAGATATTGTGTTGGCATTGATATTTACGTCGCCACCATTGCCATCGGAAAAAACGGTGGTGACTACTAGACCACCATCAGTTATATTTATTTTATCTGCATTAAGCGTAATACTATTGCCTTCAAACATTCCATGATTATTAGCTGTTACAATAGCACCATCTATATTTAAAATCTCAGTTGTGATAATGATACTACCTAATTTTCCACCGTGAGTATCATTAATTATAGTAGTGGGAAGCCCTTTTGCATCAATACCCGATATAGAAATGGAATCTGTCGCATTAATATTGATAGTACCAGCTTGTCCAATAAAAGTCGTATTGATAATCAAGCTACCTTGCTCTAGTGATATTTGTTTCGCTTTAATTATAATATCACCAGCATTACCTATACCATAACTGCGGGCATCTAGGTAATTTTCAGTCATTGTCAAAGAAGGAACATTGATAGTTATAGTACCGGCATTACCACTACCTATAGTGTTGCTCATTATAGAAACAATATTTCCTTTAAGTTCAACACTATCTGTCAATTTAATGTCAATAGCCCGCCCATTTTGATCGGTCAGCGTATTAGCTTGAATAACAGTTTCATCCATAACAAGTTGTCCACCCCGGATGAAAACATCACCACTACCTCTACTACTGACATCTATTAAAGTGTTGTTAGCCGTGATGGTACCTCCTTCAGCATTCAAATCTAACCCAAATTCACTAGGAATAACTTCACCTTGTGAAGCGACACTCACCAGATTAATTCGTCCCGATGGAGCTGATAATTTAGAACGGGAGAAAACGGCCATAAATCCTTGTGTATCATATAATATTGAACGAGAAAAAGTTTCCATAACGCCTTGTATATTAAACAGCACTGGTGAATTACCGTTCAAACTTAAATCACCACCAATCAACGACAAGCTGTTGCCTTCAGAAACTGACAAATCGCTGTCTTGAGTGGTAATAGAGGCGGGTGTATCAGTCAAAAAACCAAATGCCTCAATTGGAGCAACCGTCAATAAACTATTGCTCGGATTGCGAGCATCAAAGTGCCCCCCATCTTTCAGGCGCAAATAGTCTGCGGTACTAGCATGAAAACTGCCCTGGACATCCAATTGAGCATTGGGTCCAAACATAATGCCATACGGGTTCTGAAAATACATATCTGCATTGGGAATAGTTGAGCGGATTAACCCATCAATTTGTGAGGAATTTCCACCTGTAACGCGACTGATAACATTACTGACGCTATCAGGACCAGAAAACGTAGCACTTTCAAAGCTTTGCAAATTAAAGTCTTTGAAACTGTGGAAAAGATTGGCACCGTGTTGTTGCCCTAAATCGGCTCCGATGAGATAGTCTGGACCTGGTAATGCACCACTATGTCCAAGGGTACCGTCTAGGGTGACTTCGGCGTTTATTCCTAAACTACTGATTAATATAGGAATTGTGAGTAAGTGTCGTAATTTCATTTTGATTTCTCAAAAAAATAATTATAATAACAGCAACTATAGACATTCAGAAAAATAATTTCTTGATCAAACCTGGCAGGTTTTGTGAAGTTATGTAGGTACGAAAAAGTATTTTAACTTTTTAAAATTTAAGCAGGTTAATTAATATAATTCCACATAAAAAAACTATTGATTAAAAAAGTGATGTTGTTTATACCAATCTTGTATAGTTCTAATGATAACATCTATATGTTCGCCTTGAAGGTATAGGAAGCCAGGGC
>QNES01000234.1 GCA_003645255.1 Gammaproteobacteria bacterium | reverse complement strand
TAGGAATTGCTGTTGAAGTCTTGTAGTTATTGTGTTTTTAAATCCGCATCGAAGGGCAAAATGATGTGCTAGTATAACACGCCCTTCGGCAAAAAAGCCCCTTCCACGCTATATTAGAAATCCGATTTTTTGAAAAATAGGATTTCTTTAATACCAAACACCACAACTATTTAATAGACTAAATAATTGGGATCAGATTATGAATTTTACTCTGACCCAAATTATTGTTTCGATTCAGTTCATAGTTGGCTGTTATTCGTCTCACAGAATTAAAATTATTCCACCAAAAAGCTTAGTGGTTTACCACTATAAAAAATATCTCCATAATTATTAAGACGGTATCCCACATAGAATATGACTTGCCCTGGTACAAAATCACCCTCAAATACCGAAACTTTTAACCTTTTAGGCAATTGAATATCGGTTTGTGCAATGGCTAAATTAGAAAAATCGCCATTCCAGATTTTCCAGGGTACTTTATTACCATCTCGCACGTAAAATACCGTGGTATCTTTTACCTTATAAATGCCAACCATAATGATATCCGCTGATTGTCCAATATGATAGGGATCTACTTTGATAGTAAAATTGATAGAGATTTTGTTCGCCTGGTTAACGACAATGCTTTCTTCACTTTCTTCGCTTTCTTCGCCAGAAATAGCCACGGAACCAACAAAATTAGCATAAGTGGATATGTCGTTATTTTCAGCATCAATCCCTACGCCATTGGTATTGCTATAATTAATAGTCATGTCAAGGCTTTGAACGCTACTCACTACAATGCCAGAGCGTAGTCGATAGCCAAGGAATACACGCAATAAGCCTGGTATCATTGATGCGGCATCAATTTGTAGCCATTGTTCGGATTTAAAAAGAATGTCTTCTTTAAAGCCAACTAAGTTAGATAAATCTTCATCCCAAGGAATGATATCACCTTCATTATCCAACATATAAAAGGTTTCTTCTTCAGCCAAAGAAGATTTTTTATGTGCAATATAAACCACTATATCACCGCGCCTACCAATATGTCCAGGGTCCACTGTGATTCTGCTAAAAATATCGACGTTTTCAGAAGAATCAAGTTCAACTGGGTTTTGATAGTCTCCTTCGTTGCTAGAAGTGCCTCCGGCAAAGGTAGCGGTGTTAGAAATCGAATCGCCCATGCCATCAATCGCATTAGCTTTTCCAAGCGTGGGTAAATGGGGTACCTGCATAAGTAGGCGAATACGGTGATTTCCAGTATCGGCAATATATAAGTTGTTACCATCTACCACGATGCCTTCTGGGGAATGAAAGATAGCTTGGAGCGCATTTCCATTATCACCGCCATATCCTTCCATACCATTGCCAGCCAGCGTGGTGACAATACCGCTTGTGTCTCTTTTTAGAATGCGATGGTTTTTACTATCGACAATATACAAATTGTCTGAAGTATCTATGGCAATACCGGTTGGATGGTTAAGTGACATGTCATTACCTAAAACGGTGGTAATAATACCATTGGTATCAATTTGACGGATGCGATTATTATCAGTATCAGCAATATACAAATAACCGAGGCTATCTATTGCTACACTGGTGGGGTTATTAAGCTGTGCGGCTGTAGCTTTTCCAGTATCGCCCCCATAGATGCCCGCCAGTATCGGACCTTCCATTCCAAAAGCGACTTCATGAGTTATTCCATCACCTGCAATGGTGGTGATAATACCATCATTATCGATTTTGCGAATGCGTTGATTACCTGAATCAGCAATATACAAGTTGCCCTCGTTATCAACTATCATTCCCTGGGGTTTGTTAAGTTGTGCCAGGGAAGCGAGATCGTTATCGCCACTATATCCTTGAATGCCGTTGCCGGCAATAGTGGTGATGATACCATCGATATCTATTTTGCGAACTCGATGATCAAAAAAATCGGCAAAATATAAATTACCATGGCTATCCACCGCGATACCATAAGCACCACGTATTGATGCGGCAGTAGCACCCCCACCATCGCCACTATATCCATCTATGCCGTTACCGGCAATGGTAGTAATGATGCCATTGGTATCTATTTTGCGAATACAGTAATTATCCATATCAGCAAAATAAAGATTACCGAGGCTATCTAGGGTGATACCATGGGGTCTCGAAATTTGTGCGATTGTGGCGACACCTTCATCGCCACTGTAGCCGTTAGTACCCATACCGACTTCAGTGGTAATAATATATTCTGCCTGAGCAGGTAAGAAATTTAGCAGGAGGGCTAATATCATCCCAGCTTGAAGGTAGAAATATTTCCAATCAAAAAGTTTTTTCATTAGCATGAACCTACCTTTATTAAAAAAAAACGCCAAAATACTATAAAAGTATCTTGGCGTTCAATTTAGAAATACGATTTTGGAAAAATAGTATTTCTTTCTAAAATGAATGGCTTCTAAGGACAAATATCGCCTTTAATAACAATACCATCGTTAGCGCATTCTATAAAAATATGGGCAAGAAATTCACCCTTCATGTCCGATGTCTTTTTAAAGCGAAATCCGAAGGTGTACTCGCCTTGTCCGCCCATATCATTGACATCAAAGTCTTTCATTGTTTTTAAATCAGACAGTGTCAGTATCTCAATGTCTGCCACTTTTTCACCTTTTTCAATTGAGGTTGGCGCCTTCTCGTTACTACCAAAGTAGTTCTTTTCTACATCGCCGAGTGATGGTATTTCACCTTTGCTTTCAACGAAGTTATTATAACTGTTGAAACTGTGCCACGCGAAATTGTTGTCACCCACGTATGTCGTTATCACATCTTTGTAAAGCCCCAATTTTCTTGGGGAATCATTAGCCGCTGCAAAGTGAACACCATAAACGGCCTCTGTGTTCGTGAACCTCATAATGAAGTCACCCCAACCGATGTTGCGAATACCTTTTTTGGTACTCCCTGCCACGTTTGGCTCAACTAACAGATTATTGCTATCGAATCCTTCTAAAGGCAGATTGGCATTAAAGGCTACTGTAATGAAAGCTACGCCATCTTCATTATGTGTTTGTTTCATAGCCATGCCATAGATTTCAAACGGAGAATTGCCACCCACCAAAATGGGACTAACTTTTTTCATTTCCTCATTGGGATCTTCAACCCAGGTGCCATCTTCACCACCTACGTTATCAGCCGAATAATCGGTCACATACGACCATTCATCCACACACCAGGGACATAACCAAGCAAGACCTTCGATGTCGGGCCGACCCTCAAGTACATGATTGTAAGGCATATTATAAACGATTTTCTCACTTACCTTACAAGTATTGGTATTAACCATAGCAAAAACAGGTAAATTATTACTGTTATGATAACCAATAACCAACGAGTCATCATCGCCGATATGATACGGCATGACATCCAATGCTTCGACTTCTATCTTACCGAGTGTATCATTGCATTTTTCAGTGATGTTAATGACATCACCGGTAGGAACATCATAACACCACAGTTTATGAGATACACTCGCATCCGCATTTGGTTCAGAATGAGTAGCCAAATCATCAGTGTAGATATAAGGATGGTTATATGCTTCATGAACGTTTTCTGCTACACATAGCACCGTACCTGACAGGTCCCAGGTGATATCTTCAAATTCCCCTTCCTTTTCAATGATCAGTTTGATATTATCGATATCCAAATCAGCGTTGGGGTCTCCGCCTACTCTAGGTATCATGAACAATCCTGCATCTTGTGCCCATCCCCACAGTGTATTATCCGTCGGGCGGAAAGTAATACCATCAATTTCAGCATAACCAGTCGGGTAACTCTCTATCAGATCCCCATTCCACTCATTCACTTGGTAGAGATATCCTGGTTGACCATTAGTAACATCGTCACCAGCAGCAACATAGAGTTTACCGGTAAGTTTCACACCATCCGGATTTCCCGGTGGTTGATATGGCAGGTCGACGCTAGAAAAGTCCATATCCATGGCTTCGAGGTCATAACCTTTATACTCTGCTCCAAGTCCTTCAATAGTTAACCCTTTATAAATATCGAAGGTAAGCATCTGTGAGTTATTTAACCCACCGTCATGTATAGCATAAACTTGACACGCTGGACCCATTGCTTGTACATTCATGCTCTGGAAAGCGATTACAGATAAACCGCTTAGCATCAGGTATTTCAATGGGAAATGCCTGAATTTGTGTAGTGATTGCTTACGCATTTTATTATATCTCCTGTTTTAAGCAATAATAAAAATCTAACGGGAAGTATCAAATAAATAGTATACCAAAAAATACCAGAGTTTAGAAACCTAATTTTATGTAAAATTAGATTGACCGGTTTTTTTTGTAGCATCTATCTTTCTACTAATTAAGGATCGTGCATGAAATAACTTCGTCAAATCAAAGTCAAAACCAGACCAGGTTAAAACCAAACCTGGCAGGTCAAAGACAATCAGAACTATATTGGACTTTGGTTTTGACTTTGACCTTGCCAGGTCTGTTTTTGAAGTTGACTAAATTATTTTATGCACATTCCTAAGTAGGTACGCATATTATGTGGCAATTATTATGCCAATTATTATAGGTTGATTTTAAAGCTATTTTTAAAAAATCGCTGTAAAAATCGCAAATTGCTATTCAATTTAAGAATAATAATAAAATTTATTTTTTATTTGATTCTCCTTTCTTGATATTTTTTTGAAAATAACTTTTACTCATTCCTTCCCAGTCTGCACAAAAACCGGATGCACAATAATCCCCCTATTTCTCGTTCCCACGCCGGCGCGTGGGAACGAGAAAATATAGATAGCCTTCTTAGGCATTTTTGAGATTTTTCTTAGTCCAACAAAGCGAGTAATGGAGTCCAAGATTTATCCTAGAAGAACCAAACTAATGTTTGGATT
>QNES01000233.1 GCA_003645255.1 Gammaproteobacteria bacterium | reverse complement strand
TTCCCTGTTATTCCTAGATATTGACCGGAAATTCAGGCACATTTTCCCTCATAACTAATTATCCTGACTTTTTTCCCTCATAATAAACGTATTGACCGGGTTATCAGGAAGATTTTCCCTGTTATGAAATTATCCTGTCAAATAGACTTGACATTATTTACCAAAATAAGCAAGCGTGGGTAGGAGCTTCGCTGCAAACCACCATTTCTCTGACCAGAGGTTCGTGTAACGAAGCCCACCCAACGCTGGCTTTATGGACCGGGACCATAGATACAAAAAAAACCAGTTATCAGTGCTTCCAGTCAATCACTATATAGTCAAAAATGACTTTCATGATTTGGGCATGAATATTACCACATCTTGAAAAAAAGGTCAAGCATTTTATGAAATAATTTTCTAGGTCAAAATAAATATTTCTTAAAATTCTATAATTTTAAAGGTTTCAGCCAATATAAAAATATTTTTATCGGTTCTTATGTTTAATTAGGAATTAATAATTGCTAATTGGATTAGAAATTAACATGTCTACTGATGCTATATCCTTTTTTCGGGTTCCCACGCGCCAGCGTCAATGCCATTGACCCAACGTTTGCTAACCCACCTGGTATAAAAATTTCAATTCTTAATTCGCATTCTATGTTATCAATACGATTTAGGGCTGGAAAAATTGTTTGGTGGGGATGAATGCGAAAATGTCTATTTTCAACCAAATTGAAATGACGTTGCAAAATTTCTCTAACGATTGGCACATCTGCGCCACCTTCCACCAAAATTTCCAAAAACTTTAACCTCGAATGGATTTCCCCGCACCAAGTGATTACTATACCACAGGCTACCTAAAGAAATGCCATCGGCATGTAAGGCTTCGATACTTTGAATTTCGGCGGCATTTGTCACTGTGCTAAATCCATTTTCATCTTTTTCCATTATCCACAACTCGAAATGCTATTATAGTTCATCGTGTTTTTTCAAGCATTCTCTGAGTTAATGGCGCCAAAATAAATCTCTTTCCCATCTGAAAATGCTGTTATAATGACATTTTCTTCATAATAAGGTCTAACAACCGATTTCATTAAAGTCATTGGTACTAAGATACTATACTTTTGATGAGTGTCGGGTTCAACTAATTTGACAATACCCAATCGGCTATTATTGGTACTATCAGCATAGATTAAAATACCTTTTAGATGAATAGGTTCACTTTCAAATTGTGGTTTAATTTGATTGAAGTGACGTTGAAACGTTACCTTTTCCGATAATTCTTTCAATTCTTGTTTTATTTCGGGTGGAGGTAGGGTGGGCTTCGTTACACGAACCTCTGGTCAGCGAAGCTAAACCCACCGCAACCGTATTAATTGAGAAATGGTGGGTTGAACCTATCGGTTACTGCGTTGCCGCGCCGCTCCTACCCACCCTACTCTTCAATGCCATTAAGTATCGCTGCGGGCGAACACGCAGGTTAGCACCGAAAGCCCATGAATACGTGGGATTTTGTAGGGGCAAAACCACCACGACTGCCCTCCTTGTGAAATGAAATAACCGTTAGGTTCAATTATTTATCTGAACGTCTATATTTTGAAAACTCTTGAAAAAAATTCAGAGCTAAAATCAATTTCAAATCACTTTAGAAAATCGCTGCGCCTTATTTTTGCGTAAATAAGCATCAAATGTCATGCAAATATTACGTACTAACAGTCGCCCGGCGGGTAAAATATCAATGCGCTGATCATTTTGCATTAATAGCCCATCTTCTTGCATCATTTTTAATTCTGCCCATTCTATTGAAAAATAATTTTTAAAATCAATGGCATACTCCTTTTCTATACGGGGAATATCTAAAGTAAAATGGCAAATTAATTGGGTAATCACTGCCCGACGTAATTTATCATCTGCATTTAATGCGATGCCCCTAAAAATGGGAATATGTCCAGTATTAATTTGAGCATAGTATTCGTCTAGGGTTTTGACATTTTGCCCATAGCTATCACTAACTTGACTAATTGAGGTAATGCCTAAACCGATTAAATCACAATTTGCATGAGTTGAATAGCCTTGGAAATTGCGATATAGGGTGCCGTTGCGCTGTGCGATAGCCAATTCGTCATTGGGAAGCGCAAAGTGATCCATACCAATATAGAGATAACCCGCTTCCGTTAAATGCTTGATCGTGTGTTGTAAAATGGCTAATTTTTCGGAGGCTGTGGGTAAATCTGCCTCATTAATGCGCCGCTGTGGTTTAAATAACGTTGGCAAATGGGCATAGTTAAAGATGGATAAACGATCCGGTTTAACGGCAAGAATTTTATCTAACGTTTTAGAAAAAGTCTCGACACATTGATGAGGTAAACCATAGATTAGATCAATGCTAATTGATTTAAAGCCCTCGCGGCGAGCGGCTTCTAAAACAGCAAAGGTTTGTTCTTCCGATTGAATACGATTAACCGCTTTTTGTACCTGGGGATCAAAATCTTGTACACCCAAACTCATGCGATTAAAACCCAGTTCGCGTAGCAAAGGCACTGTATTAGATTGCGTTTCACGCGGATCGATTTCAATCGAATATTCGCCACTATCATCATCTAGTAGTTGAAAATGCGATTTGAGCACTTGCATTAAATCACGCATTTGCTCATGATTAAAAAAGGTAGGGGTGCCACCTCCAAAGTGTAATTGCATCACCGGGCGTTCATGCTTAAATAACGCACCTTGCATGGCTATTTCTTGGTACATAGCAGCTAAATAGGGTTCCGTGAGATGACGATCCTGAGTCGCTATTTTGTTACAAGCACAATAGAAACATACGGTATCGCAAAACGGGACATGCACATACAACGATAAGGGTTTCAAAGGTCCCTGGTTGCTGTTTTGGGCATATTCACGATAAGTGGCTTCACCAAATTTATCATGAAATTGGACCGCGGTAGGATAAGACGTATAACGGGGTCCGGCTTTGTCATAACGACGAATTAAATCAATATCAAAAACAATAGTTTGTTGCATAGTAAAGTTATCAGTTTGTAGGGCAATCCCTTGTGGCTGCCCATGATGGAAACGATAGAAATGTACTGTGTTTGTTTCATAGTAGAATCTCCTAAGGCATTGGGAAAAAATAACCTATATGCTATCGCTCCCAAGTTTTTTGAGTTAAAAGGGCAGAAATACCATACGATTTTACTAATAATTTTCTTAAAAAGTTTTTCACCCAAATAATACATTATTTCTAATTATTATTCCAATTCATAATTCACAATAAAGAACTGCCCTAAAGCTTTTTGTTAATATTTTAACATTTTTATACGGTTCGATCCCATCTTTTTTTAAAAACGGGCTTTCTAAAAAGTGCAATTTATTCCCGTGCTGAGTCTAACATGTCAATAGTTATAGCTTTTGCTAGACTTTTGATATAAAATATCTTTGTACAGAATATTTTTTATTTAAGTTATTGATTTCAATAATTTTTAGATAAAATTTTAGAATTATTCAGAATAAAACATCAATAACGTCAATAAATCCATTGCGGCAAATTCTAAAATTCTCAAATTCTGAGATCGAGGCTAAAGTATTTTTGCAAAAAACCTTAGCCTCGATCAAACAATTAAAAATGTCCTGTACAAAGCTCGAACAGACCATAAGCAACTCATTTTGCGAATAAACGGCTTTTAAAAAATTTCATGCCCCCTGTGGAAATGACGAGTAAATCTAAAAGGCAATAAAAAGCACCTGCACTGACAGGGGGGTTAGTACTGCTTAATCCTAATAATGGCACCTCTTGAAACCAAGTCCAATTTCCAAGTGTCGTGCCATATATTTCTAAAATCAGAGATAACATAAACATAGTAGCATAAAGTTTTTTGGACTTTCCAAAAATCATACATATCAAAAAAATGAGAAATAAAATCCCGCCCATTGTATCCAAACCACTTAGAAAGGCAAAAATGATATAAGGTGCCATTATCGCAGGCACGATTCCGATCAACCAATTAGGCATTTTGGGTGCTAATAAAATACCTAATGTGAAAAGCAGTGCATGTCCTGGGGGTATAAATAATGGCACATTGGATAAACGATATTCATAAAGTCCCCATATTAAAGAAAGAAAAATTTCTCCGGCAGTTGCGTAAAGTAGACAAAGAATTAAAGAGAATTGTTCAACACGATCCCCCTTTTTTAACAAGCTAAAAAAATATAGCCATACCACAATATTGATAATGATTTGTCCATAATATTCGATTTTTTGATCAATGATTAAGCCAATTATCAATAAAAAAATGATAATAATTGATTTCATTATATAGTGCAAACGGTTGAGTTTTCTGAAAAATAACTTCATACGCATGAGGGCAACCACAAGGGATTGCCCCTACATTTGTGAACTTATTTATCTGAAAAACTATAGTCATCTGTTTTTAGACTCAATAGAACGATGGGAGCAATCTAATCTTTATGTTAAATTTCTTTCTTCCTACTCCCCTGATTTAAATCTGATTGAGACAAAGTCTTGACGGCGTATATCAAATTTTATAAGCGAAACCATGAATTGGTGACGAAACGACACACTTATACAGAAGCCGTTCATCATTTATTATTGATAGCTTGGTTACAAGTGTTTTTGGATATTTCAAATATCGCATTGTGTTTTCCTTTTTCACCGGATTATGCGGTGACATGAATTAAAATAGTGGGCAAACAAAATTTGCCTACCCTACTGGACTGGTTTGTAATTTTTATGACAGTAATCTGTGTTACAATAGTTTGATGAAATTCTATAACCGTGAAACGGAAACCAAACAGCTATTAAAATGGTCACACCAAGCATCGGGCGGGCAATCAAACTTGAGCTTATTGCTTGGTCGCCGCCGTGTGGGTAAAACAGCATT